>NZ_JBHWEB010000019.1:40170-118826 GCF_042734395.1 Amycolatopsis sp. NPDC059657
GGGGCCGTGACCCCCCCCGCCCCCCCCACCGCTGTCGTGTGTGTGCCCCACTGCCCCCGCCGCCGCCAACACTCACGAGCACTAGTCACCGATCGCGGCGACGATGCGGTCGAGGAAGTCGGCCACGTGGTTGCGCAGCAGGTCCGAGGCCGTCTGGGCGTCGCCCTTCTTGGCGGCGGCGAGAATCGCCTTGTGCTCGTTCCATTCCTTGCGCCAGCTGGGGTTCGCTTCCCAGCCGACGATGCTGATCAAGGCGGCGCGGTCCTTGAGGTCGTCGAGGATGGTGACCAGCAACGGGTTGCCGCACCCGCTGTAGAGCGCGCGGTGGAAGCGGCGGTTCAGCAGGCTCAACGCCGCCTGGTCGCGGTCCGAGATGGCGGCCGAGGCTTCTTTCAGCGCTTCGGCGGCGTCCTCGAGCAGCGCCGGGTCGCGGCGTTCGACCGTGCGGCGGACCGCTTCGGGCTCCAGCACCAGCCGGACGTCGTAGACGGCCTTGGCGAGTTCGGCGTCCACCACGCAGACCGAAGCGCCCTTGTACGGGCTGAACGTCACGAGACCCGAATTGGACAGCACCTTGAGCGCCTCGCGCACCGGCGTCTTCGAGACGCCGAGCTTGGCCGCTAATTCTGCTTCGACCAGCGGCTGGCCGGGTAACAGCTCCCTGGTGAGGATGCCTCGGCGGATTTCCTCAAGCACCACTTCGGTGCGTGAGGCGGGCAGGCTGAACGTCCCAGACATCGTCATCTCCGGCTCCCGACGGCTTTCGCAGATAGTGCCAAATCTACTGGCAAGACGCCGTCCGAATGTTCCGGCGGTGAACAGTCGCAGAAATGATATATGAGATGCCATACTTTAGGGACTACACACAGTCCAGGAGAGTGGCAGGATCAGCTCAATGATGAAGCCTGAAGACCTCCGTAGTCACCGCTGGTTCGGCGGCGACGAGCTGCGCGACTTCAGCCACCGGGCGCGGAGCAGGCAACTAGGATTCAACCCCGAAGAGCACCTTGGCAAGCCCGTGATCGGGATCCTGAACACGTGGAGTGACATCAACCCCTGTCACATGCACCTGCGTGAGCGTGCCGAGCAGGTCAAACGCGGTGTCTGGCAGGCGGGCGGCTTCCCGCTGGAGTTCCCGGTCGCGACGCTGTCGGAGACCTACCAGAAGCCGACGCCGATGCTCTACCGGAACCTGCTCGCGATGGAGACCGAGGAGATCCTCCGGTCCTATCCGATCGACGGCGCCGTGCTCATGGGCGGCTGCGACAAGAGCACGCCCGCGCTGCTCATGGGCGCGGCCAGCGCCGGGCTCCCGGCGATCTTCGTGCCCGCCGGGCCGATGCTCAAGGGCCATTGGCGCAACGAGATCCTCGGCAGCGGCACCGACATGTGGAAGTACTGGGACGACAAGCGCGCCGGCCTCATCGGCGACGAGGAGATGTCCGAACTGGAGCGTGGCCTCGCCCGCTCCCCCGGTACCTGCATGACCATGGGCACCGCCTCGACCATGACCAGCGCCGCCGAGGTGCTCGGCATGACGCTGCCCGGCGCCGCCTCGATCCCGGCGGTCGACTCGGCGCACCACCGGATGGCCGCGGCGAGCGGCGCGCGCGTGGTGGACATGGTGTGGGAGAACCTCACGATCTCGCAGGTGCTCGACAAGCGCGCGTACTCCGACGCGATCGCCACCGTGCTCGCGCTCGGCGGCTCCACCAACGCGGTGATCCACCTGATCGCGATGGCGGGCCGCAGCCAGATCCCGCTGAGCATCGAGGACTTCGACGCCATCGCCCGCCAGGTGCCGGTGCTGGCCAACGTGCGTCCCGGCGGCGACTTCCTGATGGAGGACTTCTACTACGCCGGCGGGCTGCCCGGCCTGCTCTCGCGGATGACCGACCTGCTGCACACGGACCGGATGACGGTGAGCGGCAAGACGCTCGGCGAGACACTCGCCAGCGCCCGCGTGCACAACGACGACGTCATCCGCACCCGCGAGAACCCGGTCGCGGCCGAAGGCGGTGTCGCCGTGCTGCGCGGCAACCTCGCGCCGTCCGGCGCCGTGATCAAGCACATCGCCGCCGAGCCGCACCTGCTCACCCACACGGGTCCCGCGGTCGTGTTCGACAACTACAGGGACCTCAAAAAGCGCATCAACGACCCCTCGTTGAACATCACCGAGGATTCGGTGCTGGTGCTGCGTGGTTCCGGTCCGCTCGGCGGGCCAGGCATGCCGGAGTACGGGATGCTGCCGATCCCCGACCACCTGCTGGCCAAGGGTGTGCGTGACATGGTCCGCATCTCCGACGCCAGGATGAGCGGGACCAGTTATGGGGCCTGCGTGCTGCACGTGGCGCCGGAGTCGTTCGTCGGCGGCCCGCTGGCGCTGGTACGCGACGGCGACCTGATCACGCTGGACGTCCCCGCGCGACGGCTGCACCTCGAGGTCGACGACGCCGAACTCGAGGCCAGGCGAGCCCAGTGGGAGCCACCGCCGCCGCCGTTCGAGCGCGGCTACGGCTCGCTCTACGCCAAGCACATCACGCAGGCCGACGAGGGCTGTGACTTCGACTTCCTCGCCAAGGCCGGCGCGAACCCGGAACCGGACGCCCGGTAATCGATTGTCCTCAGGGGGCATCCCCCAACCGGGCGAGTGTCAGGGGCCTTCTGGCGTGCCCGTATCTTGAACACCGGCGATCGGCAACCCCGAGCTGATCGTGGAGGGTTGAGAGAGTTGCCGGATTCGTACTGGCCCGGGTCAAGCGCCGAGCAGACGGACATCTTGCCTGCCGTTTCGGTACTGACGCAGGAGCC
Source organism: Amycolatopsis sp. NPDC059657 (assembly GCF_042734395.1). Lineage (NCBI taxonomy): Bacteria > Bacillati > Actinomycetota > Actinomycetes > Pseudonocardiales > Pseudonocardiaceae > Amycolatopsis > Amycolatopsis sp. NPDC059657. The sequence goes on from NZ_JBHWEB010000019.1 coordinate 42,982, forward strand.
TCCCACAATCGAGCCCACTCCGCCGAAGAAGCGCTTCAACAAGCGTAAGGCCGCCATCATCGGCGGCTCGGTGTTCGGCGGGCTTGTGCTGCTCTGGGGCGCCGACCTGCTGATCAGCGGCGGCAGCGTGCCGCGCGGGGTCACCGTGGCCGGGGTGGACGTCGGCGGCATGAGCCGCGACAGCGCCGAGAAGGAGCTGCGCGCCAAGATCGAGCCGCGGCTGAGCAGCCCCGTGCAGGTCAAGGCGGGCGACGTCACCGACCAGCTCGCGCCGAAGGCCTCCGGGCTCACCCTCGACTGGCCCGGCACGCTGGACCAGGCGGGCAGCCAGCCGCTCAACCCGTTCACCAGGATCGCTTCGTTCTTCTCGTCGCGTGAGGTCGGCGTCGTGACGCACGCCGACGACGCCAAGCTCGGCCAGGCGCTGGAACAGCTGAGAGCCAAGACGGACCGTGACCCGATCGAGGGCACGATCCGCTTCGACGAGGCCGAGCCGGTACTGGTCGAGGCCAAGCAGGGCCAGAAACTCGACGTTCCCGCCGCCACGCAGGCCGTGCTCGCGCACTGGGCCGCCGGGCAGGCACTCGAACTCCCCGTCGCGCTCACCCCGGTGCAGACCAACCCGGACGCGCTCAAGGCCGCTTTCGAGCAGATCGCCAAGCCCGCCGTCGCGGGCCCGCTGACCATCAAGGGCGAGGGCAAGGACGCCAAGCTGGAGCCCGCCCAGATCGCCGCGGCGCTGAGCTTCGAGCCGATCACGCTGGCGCCGAAGATCGACCAGGAGAAGGTCGTCGAGGCCGCCGGTCCGCAGCTCAAGTCCACCGAGAAAGAGGGCAAAGAGGCGTCGATCGTCTTCGAGGGCGGCAAACCCACCGTCGAGCCGTCCGTCGACGGCAGGGGCGTCGACTGGGAGGTCAGCCTCAAGCCGATGGTCGACGTGCTCAAGCTGGCCGACAAGCGCGAGCTGAAGGCCACCTACAAGGACACGCCTGCCAAGGTGACCACCGAGCAGGCCAACGAGCTCGGCGTGAAGGAGGTCATCGGCGAGTTCACCACCGGTGGCTTCGCCGCCGACTCCGGGACCAACATCCACGTGGTGGCGAACAAGGTCAACGGCGCGATCGTCAAGCCGGGCGAGACGTTCTCGCTCAACGGCTTCACCGGACCGCGCGGCACCAAGCAGGGCTACGTCGAGGCGGGCGTCATCTCCGACGGCGCACCCGGCCGCGAGGTCGGCGGCGGCATCTCGCAGTTCGCGACGACGCTCTACAACGCCGCGTACTTCGCCGGGATGAAGGACGCCGGGCACAAGGAGCACAGCTACTACATCAGCCGCTACCCCGCCGCGCGCGAGGCGACGGTGTTCCAGAACCACGACGGCAGCAGCGTCATCGACCTGAAGTTCACCAACGACAGCCAGACCGGCGTCGCGATCCAGACGATCTGGACGCCGTCGTCGCTCACGGTGAAGCTGTGGGGCACCAAGCGCTACAAGGTCGAGTCGATCCCCGGCGACCGCTCGAACCTGACCGAGCCGCAGCCCAAGGCCGGTCCCGCGGAGAACTGCCACGCCAGCAACGGCGCGCAGGGCTTCACGACCACGGACACCCGCGTCCTGCGTGACGCGGCGACCGGGCGTGAGGTCAGCCGCAGCACCCGCACGGTCAAGTACAACCCGCAGCCGAAGATCACCTGCGGCGAGTAAAGCCGCAAGCCTGTCCAAAGCCCCGCCCGGTCTTCCAGGCGGGGCTTTGTGCTGGTCAGGGTCGTGAGTGGTACGGCCGGTTCTAACCGGCGAAAACACTCACGACGCTTAGGTAGGCGAGGCAACCGAAACCCCCGCGCCGCGCGTATACCCGGCGTAGGGTCGCGCCAGCGACTCGATGAGGGGGAAGCGCATGATTCCGGCGCTGGGGATGTACGGGCTGTATCGGCAGTTCGGTGCGAAGCTCGCGGTCGACAACGTGAGCCTCGAGGTGCCACCCGGGTCTTTTTACGGCCTGGTCGGGCCCAACGGGGCGGGCAAGACCACGGCGTTGTCCATGGCCGTCGGGCTGCTGCGGCCGAACGCCGGGCATGCCCGGATCTTCGGGGTCAACGTCTGGGGTGAGCCCGAGCAGGCGAAGGCGCAGGTCGGCGTGCTGCCGGACGGGTTGTCGATTCCCGAGCGGCTCACCGCGCGCGAGCTGCTCACGTACATGGGGACGCTGCGGGGGCTCGACGCGCAGACCGTCGCCGAGCGCGCGTACGAGCTGCTCGGTGTGCTTGAGCTGCTCGACGCGGCGAACACGCTGGTCATCGACTACTCGGCGGGCATGCGGAAGAAGATCGGGCTCGCCATGGCGTTGCTGCACGCGCCGAAGCTGCTGGTGCTCGACGAGCCGTTCGAGGCGGTCGATCCGGTGTCGGCGTCGACCATCCGCACGATCCTGAAGCGGTTCGTGGCCTCCGGGGGCGCCGTGGTGCTGTCGAGTCACGTGATGGCGCTGGTCGAGCAGATGTGCAGTCACGTCGCGGTGATCAGCAACGGGCGGGTCGTGGCGGCGGGCGCGGTCGACGAGGTGCGGGGCGAGGGCAGTCTCGAGGACGCGTTCGTGCACATCGTCGGCGGGCGGACCGGTGGGGCGGAGGGGCTGTCGTGGTTGGCGTCTTCGTAGGGATGAAGCTGCGCGTGATGCGCCACTCGCTGCGGGGCAATCGCAAGGCCGGGACCATCATCGGCGGCGTGCTCGGGCTCATCGCGGCGATCATCACGCTCTCCTACGGCACGGTCTCGTTCGCCAACCCCGGCACCTCGGTCGACCTGCTGGCGTCGATCTACGCGCTGTGGCTGCTCGGCTGGATACTCGGGCCGGTCATGATGGGCGGCGACGAGACGCTGCGGCCCGAGCACTTCTCACTGCTGCCGCTGAGCGGGCGCAAGCTGGCGACCGGGCTGCTCGCGGCGAGCTTCGTCGGGGTGACCACACTGGTTTCGCTGATCGCGTTCGCCGGGCTGTTCTTCTACGGCCAGCGTCTCGGCGGTGGCGCGGCGCTCGTCGGGCTCGTGTTCACCGTGCTGCAACTGGTGCTGGTCGTGCTGATGTACCGGGTGGTCACCGGGCTGCTCGGCGCGTTGCTGAGCACGCGCAAGGGCAAGGACCTCGCGCTGGTGCTCGTCGCGCTGTTCGCGTTGTCCGGGGTCGGCCTCCAATACCTGCTCAACACACTCGGTCCGGCGATCATCGACGGCAGGGCGGGCGAGTTCACTTCGGTCATGCGGGCGCTGCCGTCCGGCTGGGGCGCCGTCGCGGTGCGCGCCGCCGCGGACGGGAACTGGCAGACCGTGCTGCTGCTGGCGGCGGCCATGGTCGTGCTGCTCGCCGGGCTGCTGCTGGTCTGGGCGAAAATGCTCGCCTGGCGCGTGACCCGTCCGGCAGATCACGGGGTGGCCAAGTCGCGCGCGAAGCGGACCGGCCGCACGCTGCTGCCGTCGACACCGCTGGGCGCGGTGGTGGGCAAGGAGTTGCTGACTTGGCGACGTGACGCGCGACGCCGCACCACGATGTTCACCGCGATCATCATCGGCCCGGCGATCATGATCGGGCCCTCGCTCTACGACGGGTCGGCGGCCAGGTTCGCCTCGTTCGCCGGGGTCTGCCTCGCCTTCTACGTCCCGCTCTACACCTCCAACCTGTACGGCCTCGACGGCAGCGGCATGTGGCACACCTTGCTCACCCCCGGCGCGATACGGGCCGACGTCCGGGGCAGGCAGCTGGCCTGGCTGCTCATCGTCGGGTCGATCGGCCTGGCGTGCTGCCTCGTGCTCCCCGCCGTCACCGGCCATCCCTCCACCTATCCGCTGGTGCTCTCCTTATTCGCCACGCTGGTGCTCGCGGGAGCCGGTTCTGTGGTCCAGCAATCCGCCATGGCGCCTTATCCGCTGCCGGATCAGCGCAAGAGCTCGAACCCGTTCGCCTCGGGCGGCAACCCCGGCTGCGCGAAGATCCTGCCCATGATCGGCATGGAGCTGCTGGCACTGCTGGCGACCATCCCGGTGATCATTCTCGAGGTCGTCGGGTACACCCAGGACCTGATCGTGCTGTGCTGGCTGGGGCTGCCGCTGGGAATCGCCATCGGCGCGGCCTTCTACTGGTACTGGGGCAAGAGCGCGATCGCCAAGATCACCACGGCGGGCCCCGAGATACTGGCCGAACTGCGAGTGTCCGTTTAGGACGCTCGCACGCCGTCGACGCTCAAGGTCTGCAGGAGGCCGATGCTGAAACGGATGTAGCGATAAGGTGCGCCCGCGTGCCGGACCAGGTGCCCGGAGAACCGGCTCGACCCGACTTTTTTCCCTTGCGCATCAAGGAGATCGACGTGGACGGAGCCGAGGCACCGGCCTCGGATCTCCAGGTCGCCGACGCCCTCTTCCTCGTCGCCGAGGTCGAGGGTGAAGCGGCCGCCCAGCAGCCCGATGACGGTCGCGGTCCTGCCGTCCGGCGCGCCGAGCGCGTGCTTTCCGTTCAGCAGCAGCACGTTCGACGCCGACGCGATGGCGTTCGCGAACGGGTCGGCGTCCGGTTTCGGCAGCCTGCTGTGGAAGACCTGGCCCTGGCCGTCGAAGACGACGGACCGGCCGTCGCCGCTGATCACCGGCCCGGCTCCGGCGCCGAGCCTGGTGAGCGCGCCGGTGCGCAGATCCTTGACGAAGACGTCGAAGTCCTTGTTCATGTCGCCGGGCGTGAGGTTCGAGGCCTTGCTCTCGAACACGGCGAACCGGCCGTCCGCGCTCAGCGCCGACCGGTACGCGAGTTCGTCACCCTGCCGTCCGTCGGCGGTGACACTGGCTCTGACGAGCTTGCCGCTCGGGAGGTCTTTGACGTAGATGTCCGCGAAACCGTTGGTGTCACCGGGAATCAGCGCGGCCGCCGAGCTGAACGTGACCGCCGAGCCGTCGCCGCTGATCCGCGGGCGTTCGGCGTCGGCCGCCGTGCTGACGCGCGTCACGTTGCCCGTCTTGAGGTCTTTGACGAACGCGTCGAAGCGGCCTCGGCCGTCACCGGGTGCCAGATTTCCCGCGTTGGAACGGAAAGCCACATAACGGCCGTCGGCGCTGACCGTCGGCCGGTCCGACATGCCGAACGCGGGCGCCCCGTCCGCGGTCACGCTGACCAGCGAGATCTTGCCGGTGACGAGGTCGGTCCTGAACACGTCCGGCGCGCCGTTCACGTCGCCGGGCACCAGGTTCGAGCCGACCGAGAAGTAGACGACGGACCGTCCGTCGGCCGCGATTTCCGCCAGATACGAGACATTGTCGGCCCACACGCCCTCCGGGGTCCGGCTGGCGACGGTCAGCTTGCCGGTGCGCAGATCCTTGACGTAGACGTCCAGGCCCTCGTTCTCCCTGCCGGGCACGAGGGTGCGCGCGTTCGACGTGAAGGCGACGAACCGGCCGTCCGCGGAGATCGACGGCTCATAGCCGCCCGCGTCGGCCTGGCCGCCGTACGCGGTGACGTTGGCCCTGGTCAGCGTGCCGAGTTGCCGGTCGCGGACGAAGATGTCGGAGGCGTTGTTGGTGTCGCCGGGCACCAGGTTCGACGCGAAGGACTGGAACGCGACGAACCGGCCGTCGCGGCTCACGTAGGCGTTGTCGGACGGGGCGTTCCCGTGCCCGCTCACCACTTCGGTGACGGGCACGATCGCGCCGGTGAGCAGCAGCGCGACGGGCAAAGCCGCCGCGACGATGAGCGTTCTTCTCGCGAGCACAGGAAGTTCCTTCCCTAGCGCGGCGGATCTTCTTACTAAGCCGCGCCCGGGAGGAAACCTCAAGATCCCGCCCACGGGATCCGTCAAATCAGGGCAAACCGGCCAGCGCTTCGCTGAGCGCCGCTTCGGGCAACCGCTTTCCAGCGCTGAGCCGACCTGACATGCTGGGGCCCGTGTTCCACAAGTTCACCGAATCCGCACGCAAGGTCGTCGCCGGAGCGCAGGACGAGACGCGCAAGCTCGGGCATCAGCGCATAGGGAACGAACACCTGTTCCTGGCCGCGTTGGCGCACTACGAGCTCGGTATCGACATCGACGAGGCGCGGCAGGTCGTCCGGCGGCTCGCGCCTGCCGACGAGGAGCCTGCCCAAGGACACGTCCCGTTCAGCACGGAGGCCAAGGGTGTGCTGGAACAGGGCCTTTACGAGGCCACCGGCACCGGCCATAAGCTGATCTCCGGCGGGCATCTGCTGCTGGCCACCATCGCGGACCCCGGCACGGTCGCCTCGCGCGCGCTGGGTGAGCTGAACGTGCCGGTGGCGGACTTCCGCGACCGCGTCATCGCGACCACGCTGGGAGACTGAGTTGAGCACACGGACCGAACGCGTCACCGTGGCCGATGGCGGGTTCGACCTGCCGGTCTGGCTGCCCGAGTCCGGCAGCGGGCCGGGGCTGGTGCTGATCCAGGAGATCTTCGGACTCGACGACTACCTCAAGTCCGTCGCGGCGGATCTCGCCAAGCTCGGCTACGTGGTCGCGGTGCCGGAGCTGTTCTGGCGCTTCGAGCCGAAGTGGTCGTCGGCGCACGACGAAGCCGGAATCGCGGCGTCGATGGCCGTGGTCGGGAAGTTCGACTTCGGCCTCGGCCTGGCGGACGTGCTGGCCACCGCCGACCTGCTGCGCGGGCTGCCCGAGGTCAAGGGCGGCGTCGGCGTGTTCGGCTTCTGCCTCGGCGGCTCGCTCGCGTTCTCCGCGGCTGCCGAAGGATCGCCGGACACCGCGGTGTCGTTCTACGGCTCGACCGTGCCGGACACCATCGGGGCACTCGACCGCGTGACCTGCCCGATCCAGTTCCACTTCGGCGGCCAGGACCCGTACATCGCCCGCGAGGGCGTGAAACGCGTCGAGGAGGCCGTCGCCGGGCACGAGGGCGCGGAGATCCACGTCCAGGAGGAGGCCGGGCACGCGTTCCACAACCACGTCGCGGCGATCTTCTACGACGCGCCCGCCGCGGAAGCGGCTTGGTCGCTCACGGAAAGCTTCCTGGCACGGACCCTGCCTGTGTAGGTAGCTTCTGCACTATGGCAACTCTGGTCACATTCCACGCTCACCCCGATGACGAATGCATCGGCACTGGTGGCGTGATGCGCAAGGCCGCCGACGAGGGGCACCGCGTGGTGCTCGTCGTCGGCACCCGCGGCGAGGTCGGCGAGGTCGAAGACGGCTTTCTCGCTGAGGGCGAACAGCTGTGGGAGCGTCGGGTCATCGAGACGCACGCGTCGGCGGAGATACTGGGCGTCAAGCGCGTGGAGTTCTTGGGGTACCGCGACTCCGGCATGATGGGCGAGCCGACCAACACCGAGCCGGGCACCTTCTGGACCGCGCCGATCGAGGAGGCCGCCGAGAAGCTCGCCGCGATCCTGCGTGAAGAGAACGCCGACGTGCTCACGATCTACGACGACAACGGCGGCTACGGGCACCCCGACCACATCCAGGTGCACCGCGTCGGCAAGCGCGCGGCCGAGCTGGCGGGCACGCCCCGGGTCTACCAGAGCACGATCAACCGCGACGCCATGCGCCGCGGCATGGCGGAGGCGGTGGCGTCCGGCCAGATCAAGGCGGAGGACGCGCCGGACTTCGACAGCGGCGAGTTCGTGTTCGGCAAGCCGGAGTCGGAGCTCACCTGCGAGGTGGACGTGACCGCGCACCTGACCGAGAAGCGGGCCGCGATGCGCGCGCACGCGTCGCAGATCAGCGAGCAGTCGTTCTTCCTGTCGATGCCGGACGACCGCTTCGCCGCCAGCTTCGGCACCGAATGGTTCATCCGCGAGGATCAGGGCCCCGGCATCACCGAGACGGATCTGCTGGCGGGCCTGTAATGCGGCGGACCGTTGACTGGGCCGACGGCGCCGTCGTGATCATCGACCAGGTCGCGCTGCCGTCGGAGTACCGGACGCTGACGCTGCGCACGGTCGACGAGCTCATCGACGCCATCCGGCGCCTCGCCGTGCGCGGCGCGCCCGCGCTGGGTGCGGCGGGCGCGCTCGGGGTCGCGCTGGCGGCGTTCAACGGCTCGGATGTCCCTGCGGAGGCGGAACGACTGGCCTCGGCCCGGCCGACGGCGGTCAACCTGCGCTGGGGCGTTTCGCGGGCGCTCACCCGGCTCGGCGACGGCGCCGACGCGGTGCTCGCCGAGGCTCTCGCCTTGCTGGAGGAAGACGAGCTACTCAACCGCGAGGCGTCGGGTCAGGCAGCGGAGGTCGTACTGGCGGCGTGCTCGCGCCGTCCGCTGCGGCTGCTCAGCCACTGCAACGCGGGCCGCCTCGCGACGGTCGGCTGGGGCAGCGCGCTGGGGGTGGTCTGGCATCTGCACGCACGCGGCCTGGTCGAATCGGTGCTGGTGGACGAAACCCGGCCACTGCTGCAAGGTGCCAGGCTGACGGCATGGGAACTGGCGGAAGCCGGGGTCCCGTACCGGGTACAGCCGGACAGCGCGGCGGCGCTGGCGATGTCACGCGGCATGGTCGACTGCGTGCTCGTCGGCGCGGACCGCATCACCGCGAACGGCGACGTGGCCAACAAGATCGGCACCTACTCGCTGGCGATCGCGGCGGCACACCACGGCGTCCCGTTCGTGGTCGTCGCCCCGTCGTCCACAGTGGACACCACGATGGCGACCGGCGCGGAGATCGAGATCGAGGAACGCCGCGCGGACGAGCTCACCCACTTCGCGGGGACCCAGGTCGCGCCCGACGGCGCGGCCGTGTTCAACCCGGCGTTCGACGTCACCCCGGCCGCGCTCGTCACGGCGGTCGTGACCGAACACGGGGTTTTCAAGCCTGCCTAAGGGGTCGTGAGTGGTACGGCCGGTTCTAACCGGCAATACCACTCACGACCTCGCTAAGGCCGGGGCCCGATTTCTTCGCCTGCCGCGTTGGCGACGGCGATGGCCATCGCCGGGCAGGAGTCGGCCGCGTCGAGGAGGATCTCGTCCTCGTCGACTTCGGCGGCACGGGCGGTCGCCGTCTCGCCGGTCAGTTCGAACCACTCAGGCGCCAATGCGGCGCACATGCCAGAGCCGATGCAGGTGTGCGCGTCGACCTCAAGGTGCCAAGTCACAGATCATCACCATCCCACCGGCATTCTACGAGGAGACCGCACCAGCCTCTGCGTTTTCCACTCGATGTCGCCGACCAGATGGAGATCGGGCATCTTCGTCAGCAGCGCGCGCAGTGACTCCTGCAGCTCGATGCGGGCCAGCTGCGCGCCGAGGCAGTGGTGGATGCCGTGGCCGAAGCCGAGATGGTGGTTGTCTTCCCGGTCCAGCCGCAGGGTTTCCGGGTCCTCGAAGCGACGCGGATCCCGATTGGCGGACCCGACCGCGCCGATCACCGCCTCGCCCTTCTTCACCACGATGCCGCCGATTTCGATGTCTTCGCTGGCATAGCGGGCGAAACCGGCGCCGGCGCCGAGCGGGACGTAGCGGGTGAGCTCCTCGACCGCGCTCGGGATCAGCTCCGGCTCGGCCAGCAAACGCTTCCACTCCTGCGGGTGCTCCAGCAGGACGTAGACGAAGTTGGGGATTTCCGACGCCGTCGTCTCGTGGCCGCCGATCAGCAGGCCGATGCACATGTCGACCAGTTCCAGCTCGGTCAGCCGGTCCTCGACGTCGCGGGCCTGGATGAGCGCGGACATCAGGTCGTCGCGGGGGTTCTCGCGGTGGTCGGCGATGAACTCGGCCAGGTAGTCGCGCAGGCCGTTGCGGTTGGCGACGGCCTCCTCGACGGTCAGCTGGGCGGTGGACAGCGACCCGTCGCTCCACTTGCGGAACTTCGGGCGGTCCAGGTCGGGGACGCCGAGCAGCTCGGTGATGACCGCGACCGGCAGCGGCAGCGCGTAGTCCTCGACCAGCTCGGCGGTGTTGCCCTTGGCGACGAGATCGTCGAGCAGGCCTTCGGCGAGCTCGCGCACCCACGGGCGCATGTTCTCGACGCGGTGCTTGGTGAACGCCTGCGCGACCAGCCGCCGCAGCCGGGTGTGGTCCGGCGGGTCCTCGGCGAGGATGCCCGTCTCCAGCGCGGTCGGGAACATCCGCGGCGGGTCGTACTGCTTGGCCAGCGCGCGGGAAAACCGCTTGTCGCCGAACACCTGGCGGACGTCGGCGTAGCGCGTGGCCAGCCAGCCGGGCTCACCGAACGGCATCTTGATCCGAAGCAGGCCTTCGGTGTCGCGGGCGGCCTCGTAGTGCTCGCTCATCTCGAGGCCTGCGCCGAATTGGAAGGGATAGGCAACGGGATCGGTCGGCGTAGCGGTCACTGGTCACTCCCCGTCACAGCTTGTAAGCAGTTGCTTACAACGCTAGGTGGGGTCATCGGACCGGTCAATGACCCCCCTATGGGTTTAGGGGTTACGGTTTCCCCGGGAGGGGAGAGTGACCGGAGAACCACTGTCGCGCAAGCGAGACGCGGCCGCGACCCGAGAGGCGTTGCTCGACGCCGCCGCCGTGCTCTTCGCCGAGCGTGGCTTCGACCGCACCACCGTGCGCGACATAGCCAAGCACGCCGGCGCTAACCAGGCATTGCTGTTCCGTTACTTCGGCTCGAAGGAACTGCTCTTCGAAGAGGTCATCGCGCGCGGCGGACGGGAACAGATCGCGTCGACGCCGCCGGAGAAACTGCTCGAGAAAGCCTTGCGCAGCGTGCTTTCCCCTGAGCTGCACGGGAAGAAACGCGACCATTCGCTCGAAGCGTTCCTGCGCTCCACCGGCAGCGGCAGCGCGTCTTCGCCGATCAGCAAGCAGCTCGGCGACGAGTACGCCCGCGCGCTCGCCAAGCTCACCGACGCGGCCGACGCCGACCTGCGCGCCGACCTCATGCTCGCCTGGGTGCTCGGCATCGGGCTGATCCGCGACGTCACCGGCCGCGAACCACTGGCCAGCGCGGACCCCGACGAGATCTGCCGTCTCGTGCTCCTCGCGAGCCGCGCCCTGTTGGAGCGCAACGACTCGTAACGCCTGAGTCCTTTGTGGACTCACAGCTGAGCGGCCACCATCGTCCGCCCGGCGAACGTGGCGATCTCGACCGACGCGACCTGGTCCATCGGGATCAGCGCGGTGCCGTCGACGTTGCTGCCCACCCGCTCGGCGTCCGGCGAGACCAGCCAGCTGCCCGCGACGACCCGTTCACCCGAGCGTGAGACGACCACGATGCGGCATTTCTCGCCTGCCTTGATCCCCGCGGCCGCCAAGTTGAGGCGCACCCAGCCCGCCGCCGGCTCGACCCGCAACGTCATCCGCGCGCCACTGGCCTGATCGGTCACCGAAGCGACCTTGGTGCCTGCCGCCGGTGGCGCGTTGAGCTGGGTCGTGGGCGCCGGCGCGGGTGAGGCGACCTGCTCGGTCGGCGCGGTGCCGCGCCCGAGCAGCAGACCGCCGATGGCCGCCACCACGATCGAAGCCGCGACCAGGCGGCCGGGGGTGAAGAACCGGGGCCCGTCGCGGACCCGCTTGGCGAGCCGGGGCATCACGAGTTCGTCTTCCGGAGGCCCTTCCAGAAAGGCTTCGTCGGGAACCGCGCCGAGCATCGCCTGGATTTCGCGCAGCTCCTCCACCTCCTGGCGGCAGGCCGCGCAGGCGGCGAGGTGGGCTTCGACGGCCTTCGCCTCGGCCGGATCGAGCTTGCCGAGCACATAGACGCCGAGTGAGTCCGTGTCGTGCGTGTTCATCGCCGCCCCCCATTGAGCCGCTCCACCAGCGCCGCCATCTGGTCGTCGGTCATCACGTTCGCGAAGTCGGAGTGATCGGTGCCGGGATTCTGCCGCTGCTCCGGGAAGGAGTCGATGGCGAACTTCGCGCCCTGTGGCACATCGTAGGAGACTTCCACCCGCAGCCGCGGTATCGCGAACGTCCGCGCCGGGCAGACGCCCGCCGCGTCGGCGAAGGCCAGATGCGCCCTGTGGTTGGCGCTGTCGGTGTTGCGGCCGTCCCAGCAGCCGGGGAAGTCGAAGATCCGGACCACGCGTGCCCCGCCGGGGCAGACCGGGTACTTGGTCTGGACCCGATCCTCGAGACCGGAACAGCTCCACTTCGCCGGTGACGGCGTCTGCTCGGTGAACGCGCGCGGGGCGCCGGTGCTCATCCGCAGGAACCGGGGCATGCCGACCACCGGGCCCGCCGGGCTGCCCCGGTAACTGATGGCCACCGAGGACGGCGGGACCGGCGGCGCGCCCAGGTCGTGCCCGTGGCCGCCGGAGAGCCGCAGCACCGGCCAGTAGTAGGTCGACCGGTTGCCGTCGGGGCAGGTCGTCTCGGCCGCGGCGAGGCTCGCGTCGGTCGACATGGCGTTGGTCGACACATTGCCGACGTACTCGTGCTCGTGGTGCGCCGCACCAGGCTGTCCCGGGGTGGCGATGAAGTTGTCGACGTTGCGATGACCGTTGGCGTTGGCGCCGCAGTCGGTCTTCACGACCTGGGCCGCCGCGTACGCGGGCACCGGGCTGGGCGCCGTGGTCAGCAAGTCGGCGTAGTCCTGCGCCAGCGGGCCCTCAGGGGCCGCCGAACAGCCCGCGAGCACCCCTGCCGCGGCCAGTCCCAGCGCGATACGGCTCAACCTCATGTCAGTGACACGGCCCCGGACCCCGTCCGGGTTCACCGATGTGCCGATTCACCACTGAACCCGACCGCCCATCCGTTCGTCGGACACCGCCCGTCCGCAGAACTCGCGCATCCGGCTGCTCGTCTCGGATTCCCTTCATCAGCGTACCGACGTGACGCTCGTCTCCCTACCTTCAGAAACGTGACCGGTCAGAGCGTCCGGCGAGACCGTTGGAGGGGTTCGGCATGCCGCACCTGAAGATGGACTCAGCCACCCTGCGCGAAGTGATGGACGAACACGAAGCCGCGCTGCGCCGCTACGTGCGCAAGCTGACCGGCACGGATGTCCAGCTCGCCGAGGACATCGTCCAGGAGACGCTGCTGCGTGCCTGGCAGCGGCCGGAGGCGCTGACCACCCGGCACACCTCGATCCGGCCGTGGCTCTACACGGTGGCCCGCAACCTCGTCTGCGACCACTGGCGCGCACGCAAGGCGCGGCCGATGGAGGTCGACGACACCGGGCTCGACACGTTCGCCGTCGCGAAGGACGAGATCGCGTCGGTGGAACTGACCCACGCCATGCGTGAGGCCATGGACAGGCTGCGTCCGGAACACCGGGCGGTTCTGGCGCAGCTGTACTTCCGCGACCTGTCGATCAAGGACACGGCTCGCGAGCTCGGTATCCCGCTGGGCACGGTCAAGTCCCGGACGTACAACGCCTTGCGCGCGCTGCGCCAAGCCGTCGAAGAACTGGGGTTGACTGTTTCACCCAATAGGTAAGAACCTTCCCAAAGGCGGAGACGTGGAGGAGAGCATGACGGTGCGCATCCAGACAGAGCTCAGCCACGTAAGCAAGCCTTCACGCAGGTCCAGGTGGCGCTTTCACCTGGGCCCGACGCCCGATCGGTACTTCGGCACGCGCACGTGGACCTTGGTCCCGGCGCCCGGTGCCGTCTCCACCACCAACCCGAACGCGTCGCCGTAGACCTGACGAAGTCGGTCGTCGATATTGCCGAGGCCGATGCCCGCGGTCTCGTCGACCTCGCCGGCGAGTATCCGGCGAGCCTGGTCCGGTTCCATCCCCGAGCCGTCGTCCTCGACGAAGATGTGGGCCTCCGAGCCGACGTCCTCGGCGACGATCGTGAGATGCCCGGTGCCCGCCTCGCCGTCCATCCCGTGCCGGACCGCGTTCTCGACGAGCGGCTGCAGGCAGAGGAACGGCACGTTCACCGGCAGCACCTCCGGCGCGATGCGCAACGTCACCTTGAGCCGGTCGCCGAACCGCGCCCGCTGCAGGGTCAGGTACTGCTCGATGGACCGCAGCTCCTCGCCGAGCGTGGTGAAGTCGCCGTGGCGGCGGAACGAGTAGCGGGTGAAGTCGGCGAACTCGATCAGCAATTCGCGTGCGCGCTCGGGGTTGGTGCGCACGAAAGACGCGATCACGGTCAGCGAGTTGTAGATGAAGTGCGGGGAGATCTGCGCGCGCAACGCCCGCACCTCGGCTTCGAGCAGCCGCCGCTTCGAACGGTCGAGTTCCGCCAGTTCGAGCTGCCCCGACGCCCAGCGCGCGACCTCGTTGGTCGCCCCGGCGAGCGCGGCGGACGCGTTCGAACTGTAGACGGTGATGGCGCCGACCACGTGATCGTCGACGGCGAGCGGCGCGACCACGGCGTAGCGGATCGGGCAGTCCGGCTCGGCGCAGCCCAGCTTGTCCCTGCCGAACACCTGGGGCCTGCCCGATTCGAAGACGGTCTTGGCCAATTCGGCGGTCGCCCCGCCGTGGCACTCCTGGCCGACGCCGTCCCAGGCGAGCAGCCTGGTCTCGTCGGTGATCGCGAGCGCGGGCGTGTCCAGCAGCGTCCGCAGATGCCGGGCGGCCTTCCTGGCCGTCGCCGGGACGAGGCCAGCGCGCAGCGGCGGCGCGGCCGACCAGGCCGTGTGCAGGGTTTCGAAGGTCGCCCGTTCGGCGGCCGTGCCGAGCCGCGAGCCCGACCGCTTGGCGTACCGGCCGACGATCAGCATCACCACCAGCGCGACCGCCGCACCGCCCAGCGCGCTCAGGAAGATCGTCATACCCGTTTGTTCCCTTCCAGCACGCTTTCCGGCAGGTGCAGCCGCGCCAGCATGCGCGCCGCGCCCGGTGCGCGGTGGGACGGGGTCAGCAACGAGACCACGATCATCACGCCGAACCCGAGCGGCACGCTCCACGCGGCAGGCCACGCGAGCAAGGTGTGCAGCAGCCCGCTTTCCTGGCCACGCGCGATCGTCACCGCACCGGCGACCAGCGCCGAACCACCGCCGGTGATCAACCCGGCCGCGGCGCCGACCGAGGTCAGCTTGCGCCACCAGATGCCGAGCACCAGCAGCGGGCAGAACGACGACGCGGCGACCGCGAACGCCAGCCCGACCACGTTCGCCGCGGGCAGTCCCGGCACCAGCAAGGTGATCGCGAACGGGACCGCGGCCGCGACGATCGTCGCCAGCCGGAACGCGCGGACGTTGCGCGCGCCGGACAGCACGCCCGCGACCGAGACCATGAGCCCCGACGAGGTCGACAGGAACGCCGCGAACGCGCCGCCCGCGAGCAGCGCGCCGAGCAGGTCGCCGCCGACGCCGCCGATCATCCAGCGCGGCAGCAGCAGCACGATCGCGTCGGTGTTGCCGTCCGACGGGAGGTTCGGGTTGTACATCCGGCCGAGTGCCGCGTACACCGGCGGCATCACGTAGAAGACGCCGAGCAACGCCAGCACGATCACCGTCGTGCGGCGCGCCTCGCGGCCACTCGGGTTGGTGTAGAAGCGGACCACCACGTGTGGCAGCCCCATGGTGCCGAGGAAGGTCGCGATCATCAGCGCGTAGATGACGTAGACCGGGTATTCCTGCATGCCGTTGAACGGCGAGAAGCTACCGGTTTCCGGGGCCAGGCCCGCGTCCGGCTTGGCTTTGCCGTGCATCAGCCACGCGCACACCAGGAAGATCAGCGGCACGGCCAGCGCGGTCAGCTTGAACCAGTATTGGAACGCCTGCACGAAGGTGATGCTGCGCATCCCGCCGGCGACCACGTTGCTGACCACGACCACCACCACGAGCAATCCGCCCGCCCACTTCGGCGCGCCGGTGACCGTCGCCAGCGTCAGGCTCGCGCCCTGCAGCTGCGGCAGCAGATAGATCCAGCCGATCCCGACGGTCAGCACACCCGCGATCCGCCGCACGGTCCGGGATTCCAGCCGCGCCTCGGCGAAGTCGGGCAGCGTGTAGGCGCCCGAGCGCCGCAACGGCGCGGCCACCAGCGCGGCCAGGAAGAGGAAGCCGACGGTGTACCCGACCGGGTACCAGAGCATGTCCGAACCGAACGCGAACAACAGCCCGGCGACACCGAGAAAAGACGCGGCGGACAGATATTCGCCACTGATCGCGGACCCGTTCAATTGCGGCGAGACGGTGCGCGAGGCGACGTAGAAGTCCGATGTGGTGCGCGAAACGCGCAGGCCGTAGATGCCGATGGACAGCGTGGCGAGCACGACCAAGACGACAGCGACGATGCTGTAGGCGTTGTTCAAAGTCTCAGAGCCGATCCACCATCTCGGCGAACTCGCGTTCTTTTCGCTCGGCGCAGCGCGCGAGAATCCACGCGACGAGCACGACGAACGGGTAGACGAGCACCCCGAGCAGCAGCCACGGGAGCCCGATGCCGAACAGCCGGACCTCGCGCACCGCCGGGAAGATCCAGAACAACGCCGGGATCGCGGCCAGTGTCCCGCCGACCGCGAGGCACACCGTGATCCCGAGCCGCAGCTGCGCGCGGATCAGCGAGCCGACGTACAGCCCGCCGATGTCGGTCTCCTCGTCGATCTCCTGCCGCACCGGATATTGCCGCGGCCTGGCCGAGGCGGACGCTCTGGTGACGGTGACCCGTTTGCGCTCGTTCATCGCCGCTCACCCGTTCCGCGTGTTGACCCTGGCCTGCCTGACGAGGACGTCGCGCAGCTGCTTCGCGTGCCGCCTGCTGACCGTGAGCAGCGTGCCGCCGACCCGTACGGTCACGCGGCCCGCGTTGACGTGCAGCTCGTCGACGTACTTCAGCGCGACCAGATGACTGCGGTGGATACGGAGGAAACCGAGGTCACGCCAGCGTTCCTCGAGCGCGGTGAGCGCCGAGCGGACCAGGAAACTGCCCTGCGCGGTGTGCAGCCGCGCGTAGTCGCCGTCGGCCTCGGCGAACCGGACGTCACCGAGTTTGACGAACCGGGTCAGCCCGCCGACCTCGACCGGGATGGTGTCGTCCTCGGACTCGGTCTGCGGTTCCGGCGCCGCCGGTTCGACGTGGTCGCCGCGTTCGGCCACCGCGTGCAGCACCCGGTGCACGGCTTCGGCGAACCGTTCCTGGCGAACGGGTTTGAGCAGATAGTCGACCGCGTTGAGCTCGAACGCCTCGACCGCGGAGTCGTCGTAGGCGGTGACGAACACGATCGCAGGCGGTTCGGCGAAGCGGGAAAGGACGCGCGCGGTGTCGAGACCGTTCAGGCCCGGCATGCGGATGTCGAGGAACAACGCGTCGAGCGGCTGCCCGCTGCCGATCGCCTGATGCAGCACCCGCAACGCCTCGGTCGCGTCGGAAACGCCTTCGGCCCACGCGATGCGCGGATCGGCGCGCAACAGGTACACGAGTTCCTCGAGCACCGGCAGCTCGTCATCGACCGCCAGCACCCGCAGGGTCGGCTGGTAGGGCGGCCTGATGCCCCTGCGCTCGCAGGTGGAACAGAGCTGGGGGCCATTCGCGACCGTCACCCATGGCAGGCTAGTGGTTACTTGGCGCGGCGGCCATCAGCCGATCGAACGTCATCGAGCGCGGTCTGCAGCTCGACGAAGGCCTGTTCGGCTCGCCGCGCGGCGAGTTCGATCGACAACGCGGCGCCGGCGCCTGCCTGTCGTGAGATCGAGTCCCGCAGCGCCTCGACGTCGTCGGCCCACGCGCTGCCGACGTCGATGAGGGCTTCGAGCCTCTCGACAAGATCCTGTTTCATCCTCCGGCTCCCTGCCCGCACACGTCACTCCCGATGGGACGTTAGATCACCGGATGCCGCGAAAGACTGCTCCGTTACGCCGAACCAGGCCGAATGGACCCGAGCAGGCGACGAACGGGCGAGCGGTATGGATCATGCCGTTCACATGCGGGTCCAGCCCGAATCGTGAACCTTCTTCGGATCGCAACCGTGCAGTAGTCGAACGCTGACCCTGCGAGAGGAAGACGCCATGACCCCGATCGGGACGACCTGGATCATTCCGGCACTCCGGAAGGCCGCCGCGGCGGAGCCTGACTCGACACTGTGCATCCTGGACAGCGGCAAGGGGCACAGACGGGTGACGACCGGCGAGCTCGACGCCGCCGCCCAGCGCGTCGCCACCCGGCTAAGGCTGCGGGGCTTCGGCCCCGGCGACCGGCTGCTGCTCGCCTATCCCCACCAGCGCGACTACCTGGTCGCGCTCACGGGCTGCCTCGCCGCCGGAGTGGTCGCGGTGCCGGTGACCGCGCCCGACCCGCTCTCCCCCGGCATCGGGTTCGCCACCCTCGGCGCGATCGCGGACGTCTCCGGCGCCTCGGCTGTGCTCACCACCGCCGCCTATGACCGGGCGAGGCGGTTGCACGCGGCCACCGAGCTGTTCCTGGACCCGGCGCTGCGCTGGCCAGGCCTGCCGTGCCACCGCACGGACACCCTGCGGGGCACCGGATCGTTGGCCATCGCGCACGAACCCGAGAGCGTCGGCGAACCGGCGGTCATGCGGTTCTTCACCGACTTCACGGGCCAGTGGCGCCGCACGGCCATCACCCACGGCGACCTCGCCGGTGACCCGCGCGTGGCGTTCGGACTGCTCGCCGCCGACCATGTCACCCCGGTGACCTCGGCCAGGCGGATGCCGGCAGGCGTCGTGATGCGGAGACTCGCGTGAACGCACCGGACCGCGTCGTGACCGGGCCCTGCCGTCCGGGCAGCAGCAGGCTGAGCACGCCGCTGCGCCGGGTTTCGGGCACGAAGGGCTCCCGCGAATCGGAGTTCGAACCGATCTCGTGGGACGAGGCCTTCGCGGCGGTCGCGGCGCGGTTGCTGGCACTGCGCGACGACGGCGAGGCACGGTCGATCGCCACCTGGGCCTCGGGCAGCCGGGCGCACGGGACGGGCTCGCTGATGTCGAGGCTGTTCGCGTTGCTCGGCAGTCCCAACGGGCCAGGACTGGTCGACCCCGGCAGCGCCGCGCTCGCTTCGGCGTTCGGGCTGGGCATGGTCACCAACGGCTATGGCGTCGACGGCGCCACCGGGCAAGAGGACCTCGGTTCGTCGAACTACCTGCTGTTCCTCGGCACGAACCAGGCGCAGACGCACCCGCGCGTCTTCAACTACCTGCGCCGCGACAGGGCACGGGCCAAGCTGGTCGTCGTCGATCCACGCCGCACGCCGACCACGGCCAGTGCCGACGAATGGCTCGCGTCGCGTCCGCACACGGATCTGGCGCTGGTGCTCGGCATGCTGTCGCACATCATCACGACCGGCAGGCAGGACCGGCGGTTCGTCGCGCACTGGGTGACCGGTTTCGAGGAGCTGCGCGACCATCTGCGCGACCACGGGTACACGCCGGATTGGGCGGCGAAGGTCACCGGGCTCCCGGCGGCCACGATCCGGCGCGTCGCCGAGGAGTACGCGGCCGCGGAACGGGCGGCCATCTTCTGCGACGCGGGCGTCTCGCATCAGCGCGGCGCGTTCGACACCTACCGGGCGTTGACGTTCCTCGCCGCGGCGACCGGCAATGTCGGAGTGCCCGGCGGTGGTTGCAACTTCATGCATCACACCTGGCCGGGTGATCTGCGGCTGCCGCCGCTGACCGTGGCGGTTCCGCCGACGCCGCCAGCTCTCCCGCCAGGCCCGGAACCGGTGCTGACCGGCAGGCCGTACCGGGTGCGCGCGCTGATCACCCAGGGCAATCCACTGCAGACGGTCACCGAAAGCGCGCGGGTGCGCCAGGCGTTGCGCGAGGTCGAATTCTCCGTCCATATCGGGCTTTCCATGGACGAGATCGCCTATCACGCCGATCTGATCCTGCCCTCGTGCGGCGAGCTGGAATTCGAAGGCGTGTACCGGCACCCGGACGGCCGGGCCGTGCGCTGGCAACGGCAGGCGGTGCCGCGGACGGGCCTTTCCCGGCCGGATTGGGAGATCTGGATCGGCCTCGCGCGGGCACTCGGCGACGCCGACACCGTGCGCGGGTCCGCGTACTGGCACGACGCGTTCCCGGAGAAATGGCTGGATTATCCGACGCTGTGGGCGGAGTTCGTCGCGCACACACCGGGGATGGGCGGCATGACACAGGCACGCCTGGAAGCAAGCGAAGGGCCGCTCCGGTGGCCTTGCCCGACCACCCGGCATCCAGGCGTCAGCGCGTTGTACGCGGACCATCCGTCCTGGTACGAGGCGGCCGCCGCGCTGGGCGCGCCGGGCAAACGGTTCCTCACCGCGAGCGGGAAGGTCGAATTCGTGAACGTCAGCACCCCGCGGCTACCGGTCTTCGGGCAGCCCGAGCTCCGCCCTGATCGCGGCCGAATGCTCCCCGAGAGCAGGTACCGGATCCAGCCTCGGCGGCCTGCCGTGGACGTCGACCGGTGGGAGGAGAGCAGTGACCTCACCCCTGGGCGTACCGACGTCGGCCCAGCGCCCCCGCGCGGCGAGCTGTGGGTGCGCGGCGAACTCGGCCATCGTGCGCATCCTGGCGTTGGCTATGCCGGCCGTGTCCAGACGACGTTCCACCTCAGCCGATGAGTGCCCGGCGAGCGCCAGCTCGATCAGCCTGCTCAGCTCCTCGTCGTGCGCGACCCGCGCGGTGTTCGTCGCGAACCGCGCGTCCGTGGCCAGATCCGCCCGGCCCAGCACGGATTCGCACAGCGCGAGCCATTCCCGGTCGTTCTGCACGCCGATGAACACGGTCCCGTCCGCGGTCCGATAGGGACCATAAGGCGAGATCGCGGCATGCTTGGCGCCGTTGCGCGGCGGTTCCGTCCCGCCGTATTTGGCGAAGTAATAAGGGAATCCGGCCCATTCGCCGAGCGCGTCGAGCATGGCGACGTCGAACGTCGTGCCCTCACCGGTCCGTTCGCGTTCGTAGAGCGCGGAAAGCACCCCGCTGTAGGCGTACATGCCCGCGGCGATATCGGCCACCGGGATGCCCGCTTTGGCGGGTTCTCCCGGTGTGCCGGTGAGGGACACGACGCCGGCTTCGCACTGCACGAGCAGGTCGTAGGCCTTCTTCTCCTTGTACGGCCCATCCGGGCCATAGCCGGAGATATTGGCGACGATCAGCCTTTTGTGCGTGGTGAGACCGAGCCGTTCGACGGCACCCGGCGCGAGGTTCTGGACGAACACGTCGGCTTTCGCGATGAGCGCGTCCAGCACCTCGCGGTCCTTCGGCTCCTTGATGTCGAGTGCGATGCTCTCCTTGTTGCGGTTGAGCCAGACGAAGTGACTCGACTGGCCGTGCACGGTCTCGTCGTACTTCCTGGCGAAGTCACCGGCACCCGGCCGCTCGATCTTGATGACGCGGGCGCCGAGGTCGGCCAGCTGCCGCGTGGCGAACGGCGCCGCGACGGCCTGTTCGAGCGCGACGACCAGAATCCCGTCCAGCGGCAGCATCAGTGTTTCCCCCGCTCGACCAGCTGACGGGCGATGACGGTCCGCTGGATCTCGTTGGTCCCCTCACCGACGATCATCAGCGGCGCGTCCCGGAAATACCGTTCGACGTCGAACTCCGTCGAGTAGCCGTAGCCGCCGTGGATCCGGACGGCGTTGAGCGCGACCTCCATCGCGGTCTCGGAGGCGAACAGCTTGGCCATCCCGGCTTCGAGATCGGCACGCGCGCCCGAGTCGTACTTCGCGGCCGCGTACAGGGTGAGCTGGCGTGCGGCGGTCAGTTTCGTGGCCATGTCGGCGAGCAGGTTACCGATGCTCTGGAGCTGCCAGATCGGCTTGCCGAAGCTGGTCCGTTCCCGCGCGTAGGCGAGCGAATCGTCCAAAGCCGCCGTGGCGACGCCCAAAGCGCGCGCCGCGACCTGGATGCGGCCGATTTCGAGCCCCCGCATCATCTGGGCGAACCCTTGGCCTTCCTCGGTGCCGAGCAGCGATTCGCGAGGCGTCCGGTAGCCGTCGAAGGACAGTTCGCAGGCCTCGACGCCCTTGTACCCCAGCTTGGGCAGATCCCTGGACACGGTCAGCCCGTCGCCATGCTCGGCCAGCAGGATGCTGATCCCCCGATGCTTCTCGGCCAGCGGATCCGTCTTGCACAGCACCGCGATCAGCCCGGCGCGGCGCGCGTTGCTGATCCAGGTCTTGGCGCCGTTGACCACATAGGACCCGTCCTGCGGCAGCGCGGTCGTGGTGATGGCCTGCAGATCGCTGCCGCCGGACGGCTCGGTGAGGGCCATCGTCGCCCTGATCTCACCGGTCGCCAGCTTGGGCAGGTAGTGCCGTTTCTGGTGCGGTGTCCCGAATTCCGCGATCAGCTTCGCGACGACCGTGTGCCCGCCCATCGCGCCGGCGAGGCTCATCCAGCCCCGCGCGAGCTGCTCGGTCACGTGCACGAAACAGGCGGCCGAAACGTCCGTGCCGCCGTACTCCTCGGGAATGCCCAGCCCGTAGACCCCGAGTTGTTTCATACCCTCGATCAGCCGCTCCGGGTAGGTGTTCGCGTGCTCGAGCTCGCGGACCACCGGCCGGACCTCGCGGTCGACGAACTCCCGCACCGTTTCGACGACTGCCGTCTCTTCCTCGGTCACCCCGCCACCGTATAAGGGCTCGCCCGAAGTTTGGGGTCGTGAGCGTTGCGGGCGGTTCTAGTCAAGGTCCGACTGGAACTCACAAACTACGAGGTCGCGTTTTCGCAGTTCAGAGGATAGACGACCTGGGCGTCGGGCTTGCTGGGAGACAGGCCAGCAAGCCTGACGCTACGTAGTTCTACTCATTTTCACTGGTCGTCGGCACGGCTGGCTCCCGTCTTGCGTCTATCTGTGGTCGGATGGTCACAGAGGGAGGGACGTTGTGAGCGATGGGTACAAGGTCGTCATCGGCGCCATTGAGCAGGCGTCGGGTGCGGCAAAACGAGCGGCGGACAGTGTCAGCCCGGTCGACCTGGGTAGCACACTGACAGGGGTCGGGCAGGGGTTGCCGGGTGGCCAGTCGGTCGAAGCAGCGCGGCTGCTCCGCGAGATGTGGGCGCGTGAGTTGCCGGTGTGGGTTACAAATATGGGCTCCTATGCGGACCAGTTGACGGCCGCTGCCCAGCACTATCGGGCAAACGAGGCGGATGCCCAGACTGATCTGCATGAGGTGCTCGTGCGCGGCGGGGCGAGGCCGGTCTGATGGTGTCCTGGGGTGATGTGCGGCAGTGGAACGCCGCAGCGATCGGTGGGGTGGCGGACGCGCTCAACCAGCGCTGCCAGGCGCTGATCGCGACCAACGACGACGTCGAGAGCGCGATCGTGCGCGAGGGCTGGATGGGTAACGCAGCTGTCGCGGCCGGGCAGCGCGGCCGATCTTTGATTTCCGGTTTGGAGCAGCGGGTCGCCGAGGCCTCGGCAGTCCGGCGCGCGGCGCACGAGGTGCAACTCGCAGTCGAGCGGATCGCCGAGTTCGTGCTGCAGACCGACGAGCTCGCGCGGGTGAACGGATGGCACGTCGGCGGGGACGGCGCGGTCGTGCGCCCGCCGACCGCTGGGCCGCCTCCACCACCGGACGTGGTGGCGAAGCAGGCGCGAGTCAAAGTGGAACTGGCCGATCGGGTCGAGCAGATCCTGCGGCGGGCCGCTGACGTGGATGCAGACTTCGCGGCGATTCTCACCAAGGCGATGAGCGGGGAGATCACCGAGCAGGACGCGACCAGCCTCGCTCAAGCCGCCGACGCTGGGACGCGGCAGAGCGGACTGTCGATCATCGGACCGCCTGAAGGTGGTACGCCGGGTGATAACAAGGCCTGGTGGGCGAGCCTTTCCGACACTGCCAAGGCCACCATTCTCCGCGACAACCCGGACTTGGTTCGCAACCTTGACGGTATCCCGGTCGTCGACAGGGACTCGGCGAACCGGGCTGTCCTGCAACGCGAGATCGGCAAGCTTGAAACCAAAAAGGCCGAGCTGACCAGGGGGAACCTGGGCGATGCTGGTAAGGCGGCGCTGGACGAAATCACGGCCAAGCTCAAGGGGCTGCACAACATCGACAACCGACTCAACCGGCCCGACAACGGCCAACCGCAAGCATTCCTGATCGGGTTGGACATCGCAGGGGACGGGAAGGCGATCGTGTCCTCCGGCAATCCCGACACGGCCAAGAATGTCGCGACCTACGTGCCGGGGACGGGCTCGGGCCTGGCGTCGATCGGTGACGATGTCAACCGCTCCGACCGGATGGTGGCCGCAGCGACGAAAGCCGGTTCGCCATCCACAGCTGTGGTGACGTGGATGGGGTATGACGCGCCGAACGAGCTTCCCAACGCGGGCAGTGAAAGCTACGCGGACAACGGCAAGGGCGCGCTAGCCGGGTTCCAGGACGGCCTACGGGCGACCCACGACGGTGATACGCCGTCGCACAACACGGTTCTCGGACACAGCTATGGCAGCACTGTCATCGGACACGCCGCTCGTGAAGGCGGTGGGCTCAATGCTGACGAGCTGGCGTTCGTCGGCAGCCCCGGAGTCGGCGTGGACAGCGCCAATGAACTGCACCTTCGCGGCGTCGATCAAGCACAGGTCGGACAGCATGTCCACTCCACTGTCGCCGAACACGACATCATCAAGGTGACCAACCTCGAAGTCGGCGACGAAGGTCTCGACATCGCGCTGGGACCGGACCCGGCCACCGCGCAATTCGGCGGCCAGGTCTTCTCATCAGACGCTGGGACCTCAGGCCCGATCTATCAGGGAGGTCTCAGCAAGGAGGCGCACAGCGAATACTGGAACCCGAACTCGAAGTCGCTGGGCAACATAGGCCTCATCATTGCCGGGAAACCAACGAGTTGACGTCGGAGACGGAACGTGGCACAGGGAAAGACAGTGACGTCCGGGTTGATCCGCGTGACGCTGCTTGCAGGGCTCTTGGTCTCAGTCGTCTCATGTGGAAGCAAGGAAGCAGGTATGCATCCGACCATCACGATCGCCGAAGCCAACCAACGAGTTGACGAATACATCGCCCGTGCGGTCAAGGTTCTTCCGCCCGAGGCCAAGCTGGAACTGAACTACCAGGAGCGTGCCGGGTCGTGCTCCGATCCGACCGACCATGGGCCGAAGAACCGCGTGACGGCCAACCGCGACTACAAGGTCCTCGGCTTGCAGCAAGCGGCAATACCGTCGTATTTCGACAGCCTGCGCGCGTGGTGGTTGGCCAATAACTTTCGCGTTCTTGACGAGAAGCCGCGCAATGAATTCCTGTGGGTGGAGAACAACGCCGACGCCTTCCAGATGACACTCACAGCCCACCCCGGTGCGGGGATATTCCTGATTGCAGGATCGCCGTGCGTCTGGCCGAATGGCACACCCGAACCCCAAGCGCAAGGCGGCGGCAGCACCGGTGACGCCGTGGCCGAGGCCAAGACCACACCACCGGTGATGCCACCCGCTGCACCGACGCCGAAGCCCGCGCAGGCACGTCGCCCTCGACGCAAGCCCGTCGACGATGACGAGGACTTCGATCAGACCGACTGGACCGACGAGAACACCTACTGACTCACCGGATCAGTCGAACTCGCCCGCCTTCACGCCCTTGAGGAAGGCGTCCCACTCGGCCTCGGTGAAGTAGTGCGCGGGCCGGGACCGGTCCTTGGTGTCGCGCAGGTAGCGCCCGCCATCCGGGGCTTGAGCGACCTCGACGCACTGACCGCCGTTACCGCCGCTGAAGCTTGACTTTTGCCATAGAAGTCGGGTCGGCTCGGAGGACATAGCTCCGCGCCCCCTTTCGTTGCGTTCTCACAGTTCCCGCCGAACAGTATCGACGAGGCTCAGTGAGTCAGCGGGCGAGAGGGCGGCTGCGGACAGCGCGTTGAAGGTGATCTCGTAGGTCTTGAGCTCCTGCGGTCGGTCACGGTCGAGGTATGAAGCGCCGGTGAGGTTCTCCAGGTAGGCGATGTCTGCGCCGTCGTCGTCGGGGAAGCGCAGCAAGCTGAAGTTGAATCCGGTAGATGGATGGGCGCCGGCGCTGAACGGCACGACTTGGATCGTGATGTGGGGCTGCTTGGCGAGCGCGGTGAGGTGCGCCAGCTGGCGTGCCATGACGTCGGGGCCGCCGACGACTCGCCTGATGGCTCCTTCGCTCATCACGGCCCACACACGCAGCGGCGCGTCGCCAGCGATTCGCTTCTGCCGCGCCCTGCGGGCGGCGAGAATCCGGTCGAGGTCCTCGGGCCGGTGCAGCGGAGTCGCTTCGACGAGTGCGCGTGTGTAGTCGTCGATCTGGAGGAGCCCGGTTATGAGTTCGCTGTCGTAAGTGCGGACCTCAGACGCGACCTCTTCGAGGTTGACGAACTTGCGGAACCAGTCGGGAATCGCCGAGCCGTAGGTCGTGCGTGGCCGCCGCTGACGAGCGAGCCGCGCGAGTTCTTCGACTTCCACGCGATCTGCGGCAGCGACCTCGTAGAGGTCAAGCAAGTCCCGCATCTCCGCCGGGCGCACGCCAACGTCGCCATGCTCGATACGGCTGATCTTCGACAGTGAGCACTCCAAAGCCGCAGCGGCCTCTTCGCGGACCTTCCCCGCGCGTTCACGGAGTTCGGTCAGCGCGAGACCAAGTTGTCGCTTGTGCACGGTTGGGCTCGTGTTGTTCGACATTCATACCTCCAGCCGCACATTGTGTATCACGGACGGTCACTACATCGCACGGCACCGTGGTTGTAAACCTGCATGTGCACTGTTACGTTAGATGTGCGCAGGCGGTGACGGACCATGTTGCCTGCGTGCCCGTCCCGGCATCTCACAGTTCCCAGCCGGGGCGGGCCCCCAAACTGAGGAGTGGGCCATGGGGCATACGCGCGGCCTCCGACGCGAACGTCGAAGCGACAGCGAGACAAATTGGTGCCGTGTCAGCTGCCGCGACGCAGCAGGACATCGCAGCAGCATGGTGATCGCGATTCAGGGCGAGCGGATCGTCCTGCGCGGACCGAACGGTGAGACTGCTTCCTTCAAACCCTTGCAGGCGGGCAGGCTCCGTGCTGCCTTGCGGGATGCGCTGGTTGATGGCATTGGAAACACACCATGAACCGCCAGCAGAAGGAGCTCGTGGCGCTGTTGCGGGTGGTGGAGTGGCAGGTCAGCGAGGTGGCGTTCGCGACTATGAAAGGGACGTGTTCGCCGCAGAAGTACGCCGAGCTGGCGAAGCTGTTTGAAGTTGTGGTGGCGTTGCTTCGGTTGGAGTTGCCGGTGGTGATCGACGCTCATGACCGAACCTGAGTTTCCCGGCGACGAGGGTGCCCTTGTGCCGCAGTTCGACACGGTTGCCGACGCCGCTGACTTCTACGAGCAGCAGGTGGGTTGGCAGGTGACGGTGGCCAGGGAGAAGATCTGGCTGGCCCATCGCTACGAGATCGATGCGATCTCGATGCCGGAATCACTTGGCCAGCTCGTGTTGGACAGGCTCTACAAGCGGTGCCCAGTGTTTCGTTCGTCTGGCCCGCCGCCGCGCTGGGTGTTCCTCACGCTGCCGCTGAACGCGCTGCGCGATCAGTGGCTGGTCCCCGCGACGGTTTCGCATCTCTGGGGTACCGAGTTCATCTGGCTGCCGCCCAGCCAGTGGGGCGAGCAGCCGCTGGAATGGATCACGCCCCCGACCAGCCCGCTGAGTTCGTTCGCGGTGCTGGCCGGAGTAATCGACCGAGCCATCGCCGACCACTCCGGCTGAGGCGCGTCAAGACTCGGGCCTGTCCGTCTTCTTCCACACTCCGATGGTCGGCGGCGTGGTTTTCTCGTCGGACTCGAAGATCTGCGGGGTTTCGTGGTCGATCAGGTAGGCGGGCCGGGTGTGCTCCTCGTCCTCCTCCTTGCCTCCGCGTCCACGCCCGCCCATCGGGGCACCCGGCGACATCGAGCCTTTCCCGCCGGGTGAGCCCGGCCCGGTGCGGGCGACCGGTTCACCGATTCCGGCAACTCGAGGCGTGCTGCCGCTGGAGCGTCCGCCGGGCAAGCCTTCCCCGCCCGGCATCTTCGGCGCGCCACCGGTCTTGCCGCCGAAGCCACCAGGAGTACCCACCCGACTTCCGGAACCGGTTCCCGTGCCGGGGCCGCCGATCCACGGACCCGTGCCGGTGTTGGGGCCAGGCTGACCCGCGACCGGTCCCGGTCCCGATGGCGGGACGGGTGTTGGCGTGATGGGCGTGTGTGGCAAATCGATCGTAGCGGCGGAATGGGTCCCGTCCTCGCCGGCCGCGGGCACCTGCGCACCAGACTGCGAGCCGCTCGGCCCGGCGCCGGGTGCCCCGCCGATCGGGTTCGGCGCCCGCTCCCCGCCGGTCGGCACTCGCTGCCCGCCCCCGCTCGGGACACTGCCTTTACGGCCACCGCCCGTGCCGGGCTGCGGCCCGCTCGTTCCGCCGACGCTGCTTTCAGCGGCGGGAGGCGGAGTCGGGAATACCGACGTCGTCGAGGAACCGCCGAGGGTCTGGTCAAACTGGGTCATGTACCGGGCAGCCTGCTCCTGCGCGGCCTTCTGCCGGTTGTAGGCGTCCATGTCCGCCTGGAACTGCCGCCCGTACTCGACCGGATCGGTGATCGTCTGCAGCCGGGCGTTGGCTTCCTGTGCCGAGAACTGCACGGGCGGGTTCGCCGCCATCTGCTGCTTGGTCTCACCCAGAACCTGCGCGTGCACATCCTGCTGCCGCCCTGCGAGCGCCGCGCCCCGCGAGCTGGTGCTGAACCATTGGGCGATCTGCGCGATCTGCGCCCGCGCGGCATCACCACCGGATCCTCGCCAGCCTTCCAAGCTGGTGCTGATCGCGGAAGCGAGCCTGCCTTGGTGACCAGCCAGCTCGGGGCTGGCTTCGGTCCAGCCTTGCGCGGACTGAGCCACCGCGTCTGGCTCGGCCGTCGTCTTGACGACCGCGTCCATGTGCTCGTGGCTGGTCGATTCCCACGCCGTCTGCGGCGCGGTTCCGTGCTGGCGAGGCGGTAGGTCGTGGGCGAGGCCATCGGCATCACGTTCGAGATGAGCCCGCAGCCGTGCATCGAGTTCGCTCTCGTTGACCAGGCCGCTGAGGAACTGATTCAACCAGCCGCCCTCAGCGCTCATCTGCGTGGCGATCTGCTCCCGGAGCTGCTCAGCCGACACCGTCACAGGCGCGACCGGGCCCACGTAGTACTTCGACGACGAATCAGCCGTCACCACGTACAACGGACTACGCGGGTTGTACTCCGGACTCGCCGGATCCGACACCGAATTCGACAGTCCGAACACATCATTCATCATCACAGGCCCCCTCGCGCCTACTTAGTCTGCGGCGGCAGCAGTGGTTCCACCGCGTCTGCCAGAGTTTTCGCCTTCTGGCATGACTCAGGCGGAAAGCCCCCGACTTGCACATCAACTCGCGATGTCACACCGATGGCGATGGATACCGCACACACGCCGCCACGATCCTGCTGGACAGCTTCGTGCGCACCGGTACCTACCTTTACGGATGTCTTCTCGCCCCGGCCGGTAGCGTCTTTAATCCCTGCCGTATCGAAGAAGCCAACACCTAAAGCCTCCTTACCCGACGGATACCATCCGCAGTGGCGGGCGAGACCGAGCTTCTTTTCTTCGCCCGTACCGCTTGCACCCAATTCGGCAATGGCCGTCGGAGGCACGACCGAGCACGGGCTGATGCCCGCCAACGCACTTGGCGCGGTGCTTGGTGCGCTGGTAGATGGTCCGGGATTCGGAAGGTCGGTCGGAATCTGAGGACGACTTCCCGGGGCAGACGCTGAGGGCGACGGTACGGGTGTGGGCGTGCCGGGCGTGGTCTCGGTCCCGCACGCCGTGAGCGCGAGCAGCATCGTGGACGCGAGGCCCGCGTTGGTGAGGATGTGTGATCGGCGCATGGTTCCTAGGGTCCGGGGTGAAGAGAGTTGATTTCGGCCGTTGTGGCATGTTCGGTTTCGCGGTAGCGCTTAGCCGCTACACGAAGTGCCTCGATGTACTTGGGCAACTCCTCTTTTGCCTTCATCAATTGGGTGCGCATGCCCTGTCCGTCGTTTGCCGTGTCGTACATCACCTTCGACACGAACAAGCCCGCCGGGCTCGCCGTCATCGGCGGGGGCTGCTCCAGCATCGCCGTGTTCTCCAAGACTTTGTTGACGGTGTCGAGTCCGGCTTGGAGTTCGTTGGCGAGGCTTTCCGCGTGGTCGCTGGTGAGGGTGAAGCCGCCGGTCGCCGCGGCTTCGATGAAGTTCGCGCTGGCGAGGCTGTCCCAGAACACTCCGGACTGGCCGTCGATGGGCGTGGTGCCGCTCATGATCCCTCCCTGATCGTGTAGCGCCGCTGGCCCAGCGTAACCGGGGCCCGAGTGCGGTGTCCTCGTGTTCGGATGTTTTGGGTCACCGTTCGGTTCCCCTGCGTGGCTGGTAGACGGTGCCGATGGCGGTCCTGATGGCGTCGGCGACGTCGTGGTGGTCGGCAGAGGCGTAGCTGGTGGTGTGGCTGCCGTCCGGTTCGATGTGGGTGTGCACGAGGTAGCGGCCGTCGTCGGTGTCGAGCCAGCCGAACGGGTCCGCGACATGGTTGCGGCCGTGCCGGTCGCGGGCGCTGATGAGGAAGCGTCCGGATCCAAATCGGGGCTGGCTCAGGATGTCGGCGAGCATCTCGGCGTCGCTGCGGCCACGGCGGTGAAACGGGTTTACCGGCGGGCGGACCACCGACTGGACGCGCATGCCGCCGAACGCGGCGGTCTCGTCTTCCTCGTGCGCGCGCTCGGCTGCCTGCCGTGTCGCGTAGGCGGAGCTGGCGGCGGTGGCCGGTGTCGTGACCGACAAGGGGCGGTGAGGCGCGGCCGGTTGCTCCGGCAGCAGCGCCACCAGGTCCGGGATCCAGGATTCGTCGGGCATGAGGTCGATCTCCCACACGTACTGCTCGGCGTACTGGAACACGGTCATCCCTTGCGCGCCGTCGGACAGGCCGAGTGCGGCGAAGTGCTGATCGGTCCCGTCGATCCCGGTCACCGCGACCGACACCCGGTCGTCAGCGAACAGGGCGAACGCTTCCCTCGCGGCGGGCAACAGCCGACCACGCCGCGACAGACCTTGCTTGTCGAGTTCTTGGGACACCACGCCGGCCAGCGTCACCAGGTGCGCCGGGTCGTGTCCGAGACCTGGTAACTCCAAGGGGAACCGGCGCACGTCGACGTTGTGCGCCCGCCCGAGTATCTGCGCCTGCACCGTGTTCACGGTGAAGGCGAACCTATTCGCCAAATCCTTGCTCCCCTGCTGCGGCTCCCAAAAAAGGGAGCCGTCGAACCCTCCGCGCACGACTCTAACGCCCGAAGAGGCGCAACGGGTGAGTATCCAGTCACTTCGGGTAGTGCTACTCCGGTTAAGTGAGTAGTTCTACCGACGGCTCACCGATGATGATCACCGAGCGGCCCTGTCGGCACGCGTCCTCGATGATCCTGGTGATCAGGTTGGTCTTGCCGCGTCCCACGGAACCTGTCGGGCGTGCCGGTTCAGGCGGGACGTCGCGGGGACGGGGCACGGGGCCGCGGTTGAGTTCATCGGGGGCGGGGTCGTCGGCGTTGAGGTGGTTGATCAAGGCGACGAGACGTGGGGTGAGGACTCGGGCGCGCACGCGCAGGATCATGCGGTCCTGTTCGTCGGTGTCGAGCTCCCAGGGCCCGTCGATGGGCGCGCCGAGTTCGATCGCGTAGAGCACCGCTTTTCTCCTCTTTCCTTGCTGCCGCCGCCGTGCTCGCGCGGTTGTGACACGCACGGTTACGAAGGTGGCCCTACGCCGGTCGGCCGGATTCACCTAGCCGGACGGGTGGTGCATGGTTCGTCAATGTCTCTTACCCAGACCATCACCTACCGCGTACTGATCGTTACCCATTTGGGCGAAAGTGAGTAGTTGCGCGCGGGGGAACTGGGTAGTTCTACTCAGTTCTCGTCGTGGTCGGTGACGTAGCTCTCGGCCTGCAGGCTGGAGAGGATTTTGCGGGCGAGGCGTTTCATCTGCGGCGGCAGGGATTGGTAGACGGCGAGCAGCTCGTACTCGTCTTCGTCGAGTGGCGCGTCGTCGTAGATGGGTAGGTCGAAGTCGGCGGCGAACGCGCGGGAGACCTCGACCAGCGGGGCTCCGAGGGCGTCGGCGATGCGTTCCATCACTGGCAGCAGCGGGACGCGCGCGGGGGCGGTGGAGGCTTTGACGTAGTTGGCCAGCGAGCCTGTCTTCAGTCCGGCGTCGCGTTCAACCTCGGCGACCGTGCGGGGCGCGCTGTAGCCGCGGATCAGGGCGGCGATGTGCTCGGTGGAGCGCAATTGCGGCCCGGTGCCGTCGGACACGTCGATCTCCCTTGAAAGTCGTTTCCCGCTACGTCGCGTGGCCACCCAGGCGTCCACACCCCTCGCGCTCACCCTAATGGAGTAGTGATGGCCGAGTGCGTGGTCAGGCTATCGAGTACACACCGATCAGCACAGCGTGACAATCGGGCAAACAAGAGCGACCTAGATCACAGTCTAGTTGGGAATAGGTGAGCACAAGTGGGCATATGTGGTCAGTACTCGCATTTCGCTTGGCGACGTACAGCGGGTCGGCCAAGTTTGGAGATGATCAAGCAAGTGCCCGAGGGGGGCGCTCGCGGACGCGTGCGACAGCAGGTCAGCGCATGTGTCCACAGTGGACGAAAGGCATGGTGTGCAGGACAATCCCGCCGCTGCGGCAGTCAGCGGTACCAATCCGGCGGTCGCCGCCGAGTTGCAAACAAGAACGGTGAAGCAGACGGCGGAGCAGATCGGCCGCAGCGTCTCGACGGTCCGCCGCATGATCCGGCACGGGCAGCTCCCGGCGGTGCGGGTCGGTTCGGGCCGGGGTCGCCCCGAAATCCCCGAGACCGCCATCGTCGAGTACATGACCCCGGGCGTCGTCCGGTGACCACGACCGCCAGCGCCACAGCCTGATCCGTTCTGGTGTGTCCGGCCGCAGCGTGGCGGTCCTGAGTGGACTCATCTACACCGAGGTAGCTCCACCGTCGAGGAGGCGGTGTCTTTCTCATGCCCGAAAACCTTTCCCCCCACGTCCGCGCCGCGTCCGGAATGGACTCAGCCGCCCCCGCGCCGAGGTCCTGGCCGATCGACGCGTTCGCGCACCTGGAGGCGTCGCTACGCCAGATCAAGACCGAGCAAGCCCGCCTGGGCAAGGAACGCAAGGAGCACGAGACGGCCCTCAAGGCTCACCTTCGGGCGGCAGGCGCGCGCGTCGGCACCGTGCGTGGCGTGCCGGTGGTCTCGTTCATGCCGTCACTGCGGATCGCGCTCGACCAGAACGTCCTGAAGGAGAAATACCCCGAGATCGCGCAGGAATGCACCGACATCTCCGAGGTGTGGACCTTTCGCCTGCTCGACGCATGACCGCCGCGTTCGCCGACTTGGCACCGCTGGCCGAGGCGATGGCCGCACAGGCCCGCGCGACAAGCACACCCGGCGACAGGGAGACGGCAGCGGCGATAGCGGCACTGCTAACCATCGAGCCGCGCAACACCGAGCACGTCCTTGAGATCATCACCGCGATTGTCGGTGACGCGCTGGCGGACCCGTTTCGGGAGACCACCGCGAACAGGTGGCGACCACTGCTGCCCGGCTGGGTGCGGCGCCCGCTGATCGGCGCGACGGTCAACCGGCTGCGCGCGGCCGGTCTGCTCGTCACCACGGGCCGATATGCGCGTTGCACTGACACGGCCGGGCGTAATGGCGGCAAGCTGCAACCGATCTACGCGCTCGATCTTGAGGCTCTGCCTGCCGGAGCGCGTGGGGACGCCGAGCCTGCAACCCGATAAGCCGGGCTCATCCTTCAACCCACACCCGCTCGCCCGTTTCTGTCCCGTGCTGTCCGCGCTCGCGCGTGCGGTCCGGGCGGTCTTTGGCGCGCCCGCGTTTCATCACTCGACTTTCAAGGGGGTTTTGTTGTGACGGCGGGATATAGCGTGATCCGCTGGGCGAAAGCGGTGCCGGTGGTGCGCCGCAGCGACGGCAAAGCCGACCGGGTCGCGCACCATGTGCTGCTGGTGCTGGCGACCTTCGCGAACAAGGCAGGGATAGCACGACCCAGTCTGTCCACAGTGGCCGATGAGACGTACCTGACCGAGGGCACGGTGCACAAAGCCGTGCAGCGCCTGGAAACCGCAGGACTGCTCACGATGTCCGGGTCCTGGGGCACCACGGTGGTGTGGCAGCTCAACCTCTCGCGCAGGCGCGGCCCGGAGGCCGAACTCGAAGCAGCGCAGCGCGCCGAGCGCACGCGGCATCAGACCGCCGCGCGGGTGCGGCGGCACCGTGAACGGCAGCTGGCGACCGCAGCGGAGGCCATGCGCGGCGACGGTTCCGCGCACGAGGGCGTAACGGCGCCCGAGTGCGTTGGTAACGGTCCCGCAGACCGTGACGTAACGCGCTGCGAGAGCGTTGGTAACGCTGCCGCAGACCGTGATGTAACGGCGTCCGAGCGCGATGTAACGCCCTCGCAGGTCGATGTAACGGTCTCCGAGAGCCATGTAACGGTGCCGACTCCGTTACACGCGCAGGTCAGAGGTGGTGTAACTACCAATGAACTACCAATAGAACTACCAAAAGAACTCACTACTCTCGCGGCTGCGCCGCGAGAGAGCGAGACAACGTCCGCCGACGTGATCGCATTGCCTACCCTGGCCGGACTGTCCACACAGGACACTTCTGGTGAGGATCCGGCGTTCGGCCGGTTCTGGGCGGCCTACCCCCGCAAGGTCGCCAAAGGCCAAGCCCGCCGAGCGTGGGCGAAAGCGCTCACGACGAACGTCGATCCGGAGGAGGTCATCTCCGGCGCGGCGGCCTACGCGGCGGCCCGTGACGGCCAGGACCCGCGCTACACCGCGCATCCGGCGACCTGGCTTTCCGGCGAGCGCTGGACCGACCAGCCGCCGCCGATGTTCGCCCCCACCGGCACCGGCGGATGGACGCCGTATGCCAACCCCGACGACGAGTCCGTCTACGACCAGCCCCTGCTCGCACCCCAGGAACGGTGACCCATGACCCGCAACCCGACCCCCATCTCCGACACGGCCGCGGTCTGGCTGTCCGGACGCCACGCCGCCGCACCCGAGCTCACCGACGAGCAGGCCGAACTTGCCCAGGCCGAGCGGGAGGCGGCACTGCGCGAGGAGTGGCACGCCGAGCAGCGCGACCGCCGGATCCGCGCCCGCCAACAGCACACCCCGGCCCGCTACCGCACCGCCGAGCTCGACGATCCGCAGGTCAAGGCGTGGTGCGATCGGCTGCTGCCCGCCCGGCGGGCGCTGGTGAGCGGCACGGTGTACGGGGATTCCTTGGTGCTGCTCGGCGCGACCGGGCGCGGCAAGACCCACCAGGCGTTCGGCGCGCTGCGCTACCTGGTCGAGGCCGGGCTCCCCAACACGATCTCGGTGGCCACCACCGCCGACCTCTACGCCGAACTCCGCCCGCGCGCCGGAGTCGACTCCGAGGCGGTGTTCACCGGCTACGCGCAGGTCGGGCTGCTGATGCTCGACGACCTCGGCGCGGCCAAGTCCAGCGAATGGGTCGAGGAGATCAACTACCGGTTGATCAACCACCGGTACAACAACGCGCTGCCCACCGTGCTCACCAGCAACGTGCCCCCGGCGCAGCTGGCTGCTCACCTCGGCGAACGAGTCGCGTCCCGGCTCACCGAGATGGCCACGACCGTCGTGCTCAAGGGCACCGACCGCCGCCGGGGACAGTGCCCGTGACGGGCGTCCGCGCGCTGGCGCGGACGGTGCCATGCCCGTTCTGCCCAGCCAGGAAAGGCCGCAGGTGCACGCCGCTGAGCCGCAACCGCCTCGGGGTACGCGACACCCGCGACCCGGTGACCCGCATGCACACCTCACGCCTGCGCCGCGCCCAACTCACCCGTGCCGCCACCACCCGCCACTCGACCGACTGGGAGACCACGCCATGACCCACACCCTCGACTCACTCGGCACCGAGCAGGCGATCGACCCGGTGATGACCCGGCTGGCGTTCGACGCCGCGATCGACCAGCTGACCCAGCCCGCCCAGGTCACGGTGACCCGCGACGACGGAACCCTCGAGAACGCCGCCACGCCGTGTCTGCTCGACCAGCTCGTGCAGGCCACCGAACCGGGCACGGAACGTTCCGGCACGTCGGCGCCCGGCTCGCGGCCCCCGGCGTCGCTCAACGCGCTGGAGCTGGTCGCGCAGATCAGCCAGGCCATGCGGACCGCGCTGGCCGCGCTCGGCCGGGACCTGTTCGGGACGAGCCGTCGTGAACGCCTCGCCGGGCAGGTCCGCGTCTGGGCCTCGTATGCCGAGCAGTGGCAGTTCGACGACCCCGACTATCTGGTCTTCGCGGCACGCGAGGCCGAACGCTGGGTGGCCGCCGGCCGCGCCGTGCTCGACCCGCCCCCGCGGTTCCGGCTACGCGGCC
This sequence comes from Amycolatopsis sp. NPDC059657, assembly GCF_042734395.1. NCBI lineage: Bacteria > Bacillati > Actinomycetota > Actinomycetes > Pseudonocardiales > Pseudonocardiaceae > Amycolatopsis > Amycolatopsis sp. NPDC059657. Next base: position 79,201 of record NZ_JBHWEB010000019.1, read on the forward strand.
ACGCCTGCCCCACCTGCGGGCACACCACCGTCCTCGTGTGGTCCGAGATCGACGACGAATGGGTCCGCCAACCCGCGCTCGGCATCAACACCGAGCGCGTCGACGTCGTGTGCGCGGCGTGCGAAACCCGGTGGAGCGCTGACACATGGGAGCGGCTCGGGCAGGTTCTCCGGGCCCAGCAACGGGAAACCCTCGCCCTGGACTGCGAATAGCCTTGACAGCATGATCATGAGAGCGCCATACTGGTCGGGCTCGGCAGAGCTGTATCTGCAGCCAGCCGTGTGATAGACCCTAGAAGGCCCCGCACGCGCTACCTCCCCCCTCGGCGCGGCGGGGCCTTCGTCATGTCCGGGTGACGGCACCGGCAGCGCGCGGCCCCGGCCCCCTTCCCGGCACGCCGCGTGCCGCCACCCGCGCATGCCCCGCATCGCCCATGGCCACGCCGCGAATCGCCAGGTAATGACAATTCATTGATGCCGCGCTTTCCGCGTTTACTCCAGTGACAATGACTGCATTTAAAATGATTGCCCTGGTGGCCATTTCTGACACAGGATGAATGGAGCCCGTCCGAATTGCAGCCGCAATTCAATTCTCCGGGCATCCCATCACCTGTGGAGAGTGTTTGCCTTGCTGGACAGAAAAAAGCCACTCAAGCCTGTTGTGAGCCGGAAGGACCGGCCAGGCCCGAACTCCGAATTCTTCGGGCGACGAGCCGTCGAAACCGCACATCTGACCTCTGTGCCGGAGCTGGCGCGCCATCTCGTCGCGACCCTGCCCGACGATTACGAACAGCTGCGATTCTCCGCCGTGGTGTACCGGTACCTGACCGCGTCGCCATGGCTGATCGACATCGCGGTATTCGGCGTCGAGGACGAGCACATCGACACCGAACTCGGCGACATGGTCCTCTGCAATGTCGGTGACACGGTGGAGTCCCACAACTGGGTCCACAACGGGGTTCACCGGTTCGCCCGCTGCTCGATCGTGCTGCTCACCGACGAACAACAGGCCACGCACCAGCCCAGCCGCGTCGCGGTTCGCCACTTCCACCTGGCCGAGCGCGTCCGCTCACTCGGCCAGGTGCTGGTCAGGTGGCTGCGGTGAACCGGCTCGACTTCGGTGATCGGCGGCCGCCGATCCTGGCGGCCGCCGACTCCCTTTACACCGTCCTCGTACTGGACCGGGCACTCGGGCTGATCCCGATCAACGCCGACGTGCGGGTCTACGTGGTCAACAACGACTCGCTGATGATCACCGTCGGCGGCCTCGATGACACGTTCCTGCTCGGCCAGCACACCGAGAAGGCCGCCGACTCGCAGCTCGCCCCCGAGTACTACACCGCCTCGGCGCTGCGGCTACGCCGCGAGATCGAAGACACCGTGCGAGGTGACCTTCCACGCTGCGGCAACGGACATCCCTGGTTCAGCTTCATCGTCTGGCTGCAACCCGCGGTCTGGGCAGCGAAATTCGACCACCACAGCCACGGCGTCACCACCCTCAACGACGACAAGGACTTCGCGTGACCGACTCCACCGGGGCGGTCCACGCCCCCGCAACCGACATCGCCGACGCGGCCCGCCTCATCCACGCCGCGCTCACCAGCGCGACACACCTCAACAAACCTGACGGCGTGGTCTTCGGCGTCCACGTCATCGACGACGACACCATCTACGTGCTGGTCGGCGGACTGCCCGCTGAGTTCGTGCTCGGCGAACCCAGCCCGATCGGAATGCGGATCGCCACCATCGACAGGCCGAACTGCGCACCCGCCGCGAAAAACCTGTGGATGCAGATCGAACGGGCCGTCTGGGACGCCGCGCCGCGCACGAGCTCCGGACGGCCACTGTTCGACGTGGCGACCCGGCTCGTCGTCGAACAGTTCTGGGCCGGGCCCCGCTACGTCCGCGACGGCGTGCACCTCGACGGGCAGGCGAACCCCGCATGACACCACAACCGTTGTGCGTCAACGACGACACCCCGGCCACCTTCGCCGTGGTCCACACCGCGCTGTGGGGAATACGCGTCGGGCCCTACCTATGCGAGAGCTGCGCCACCTGCACCGAACCCAGCTGCGGCGAACCCAGCACCGGACTCGACACCGACGGCTCCGAACCCTGGTGCGACGAGCACGCCGCCGCACAGCGCGTCAGCTCCGGGATGGTCGGACCCGACCTGTGGGCGCTGGACTCCGAGGACTACCGCGACCTCATCGCCGAGGCCAGGCCATGACCGCCCTCGCCGACCCCGCGCCCAGCCCCGAATTCGACCTGCTCACCGGGGAGGCCTACATCCGCTACCGCGCCGGCCTCGACGACACCCAACGCCACGACCTCGAACTCTACGAACACCTCTCCACGCATCTACGTCGCATGCGCGTGCTGTATCTCGCCTACCTCGACCTCGACATAGGCCTGCTGCCCGACGACGTCACCATCGAAGACCACACCCAAGCCGACACCGACGGCCTCGTGTTCACCTCCGGCCGCCGCATGCGCCTCACCCGCGACGGCTTCGCCCAGCTGTGGCAATGGAAAGCCGCGATCGAGCCACACATCCGCAAACCCCAGTTCCAAGCACTGTGGCGACGGGTGATGGGCTGGTGACCTCGGCAGAACAAGCCTACGCAAAGTTGTACTTCCACCTCACCGGAGACACCGGGACGCCACCAGCACTGCCCGAACCCGCCACCTCTGTGGAACGCCAGGACCTCCACGCCACGCTGACCTGGCTCGCCATGCTGCTGGACAAGGACGACCTCGATACCGACCACGATGCCCAAGAGGCCTTGCGTCGCTTCGCCGACCACCAGGGGTGGCCATGATCACGTACTCGACACGACTACCAGGTTCGGGCACAATGGGCTTCGTTCCTTTTCGGTTGATGCAGACACTGATATCGAAATGAACAACGTGAGGCCCGGTGGTGCACCACCGGGCCTCACGTGTTTTTCCGTGCAGTATTCCTGCTCGCCGGAGTTGCTCTCGCCGCGCGAGCAATCAATACGGAGCAACTGCGTTCCATTTAGAAAGAAATGCTAGACAAGATTCCAGTTTCCGGTAGCATCTGTGGTGTCTGCATCAAGCACCCGGATTCACCCGCTCCGAGGTGACCGGATTCTGCAAAAGGAAACCCACTCATGTCTCATGAGATTGAAATCTTTGAAGATGGCACCGCCGCTCATGTGTCCGCCAATACTCCGGCCTGGCACCGTTTGGGTATTGTTGCCCCCGGTCCGATGACCGTTCCGGAAGCTTTGAAGTTGGGCAAGCTGGCCAACTGGGATGTCCGCATGGAGCCGATGGTGGCCGCTGTGCCGAATGGTAAGTGTGTGGAGTGCTCCAAGCCCAAGGGTGACCGCCATGATGACCTCTGTGTCACCGGGGATCATGACGGGCAGGATGACAGCCGGATGGTGGATGAGCATGACACCGCCATGGCCGTGGAGGTGCCCAACCATCGGGCCGTGGTCCGCACCCACCCTGTGACCGGGCTGCCCGAGGTGCTCAGTGTGGGCGGCCTGGACTACACCCCGATCTCGAACGAGGTCATGGGTGAGACCCTGCAAGCTTTGCTGGATGAGTCAGGGGCCATTGTGGACACCGCCGGATCGTTGCGGGGTGGACTCGACACCTTCATTACCGCCCGGCTGCCCAAAGGCATCCTGGTGGGTGGCGTTGACCCGGTGGAGTTGAACTTGGCTGGGTTCAACTACTTCCGGCCCGGCAAGTCCTCGGAGTTCCTGATCACCCCGGTCCGGGTGGTGTGTGCCAACACCCAAGCCGCTGCCCTGTACAACTTCCGGTCCCGCTACACCGTCCGGCACTCGCCCAACGCGCCACAGCGCATCCTTGAGGCCAGAGAAGCACTCAAGATCAGCTTTGCCTACCGAGACGCGTTCGCCGACGAGGCCGAGAAGATGATCAATGCCGATCTGACCATCCGGGACTTCGAGAAACTGTGCCGGGAAATCTGGCCTGCCCCGGACCAGGACTCGAACAATGCCGTGAAAGACCGGGATGACTTGTTGACCACCACCCTCATGGGGATTTTCAAGGGTGAGACCAATGAGAACATCAAAGGCAAGAAAGCCAAGGGCACGCACTGGTCTGGGTACCAGACCGTGGTGGAATACCTGGACCACTTCGCCCCGGTCCGCGATGACCAGAATGCAGCCCGCATCCGGGCTGAGAGGGCCCTGTTGGGCAAGGCCAAGGACACCAAGGAAGCCGCTTTCACCCTTTTCCAGGTGGCCTGACATGGACCCGACAGCCGTATTGGCCGAGATCCGGGACCTGATCACCGATCACCGGATGAGCCGCCCGCTGGATGAGACCCGCTTGGCCGAGCTGGGTCAAGGATTTGCCGAGTGGCTCCGCAAGGGTGGGTTTCCGCCCCGGCAGTGGACTCACCCGGCCGACTACTCCGCACACACCGCAGAGCTGCACTCCGGGGTAGCCGCCGTGGTGCTCAACCCGGCCAGTGCCGTAGCCGAGATCCAGTTCCTGTGCTCTCAAGCCAAGCTGAGTGTCACTGACCTGGTGAAGATGCTGGCAGGGCTGGACCGGGTGGCCGTACTCCGGCCTGGACACATGCCCGCCCGGTGGATCACCGCACCGGCACCGGCCGAGTAGCACCGTGACCCGCAGAGCCTCACCACCCGCAGGGGTGGTGAGGCTCTGCTCCGTGCGCCTACCGGGATCGGGGTGGTGCGTGTGCCTGCCCGCGCCGCCCGCACGTGTTCGCGTCCGGGATGCCCGAACATCACCTCGACCGGGGGCCGCTGCCCGGCCTGCCGCACCAGGGCCCGCCGAGCCGGAGGCACCAGTGCCGACCGTGGCTACGCCGCCGCGCACCGCTCCCGATTCCGCCCGGCCGTGCTCACCCGCGATCCCGTGTGCCGCTGTGACCAGGCCACATGCCCGGCTCATGCCGGGCATCCGTGCAGTCAGCCGTCCACCGTGGCCGATCACTGGCCGCGCATCCGCCGGGAGCTGGTGGCCGCAGGGCTGGACCCCGATGACCCGAGCTGTGGCCGGGGGCTCTGTGGCCGCTGCCATGCCCACATCACTGCCACCGACCCCCGAACCCGAGGAGGGTTCAACCAGCCGTGACCGACCCGCTCAGCCGCCCCACCGGCCCGCCCGGCAGGCACCCAGGGGGACCACCCCCGAGCCAGCCCGGCAGGCACAAGCCACTGAGGCCCGTTTCCGTCTTGCCAAGTTTCCGCCGACGCCTAACCCACGTCCGCCGAGCCGCTGCCCGGAGCCGTTTCCCGGGCGATCAGCTTCCCGACCCCGGCGTGCGAGAGGTCCGAACGGGACGCGATCTGCCGGTGACTGCCGCCGAGCGCTTTCGCTTGCACGATAAGACGATCCCGCTCACCCAGCCATCCCGCGGCTTGCTCAGCGGCCTGCTCGATCTGCTCCAGCACACGCTCCAGCTCGGCCGCGCTCTTTTCGATGAGGTTACTCACCTGGCGATGGTAACCAGGTTGCCGAATGGAAACCCGGTTACCACACGGGCAGGTGGTGCTCATGCCGATCACCGTTGACGGCATCACGCCCTCGGAGCAGATCCGGGCCGAGATCGCGGCCGAGGGGAAACCGGTTTTGCTCGGGTTCTCCCGAGGCAAGGACAGCCTCGCGGCGTGGCTGGCGATGCGCGAGGCCGGCATCGCCGTCGTCCCGTACCACCTGTACCTCGTGCCCGGTCTGCGCTTCATCGAGGACTCGCTGAAGTTCTACGAGGACTTCTTCGGGCAGAAGATCCTGAATCTGCCGCACCCGACGCTCTACCGGTGGCTCAACGCGTTCGTGTTCCAGCCACCCGAGCGGTGCGCAATCATCGAAGCCGCCCAGTTCCCCGAACCCACGTATCAGGAGATCGCCGACGCCGTCCGCGACGACACCGGCAACCCCGGCGCCTGGAACGCCGACGGGGTCCGCGCCGCGGACTCACCCAACCGCCGGATGGCGATGGTCACCCACGGCCCGAAACGCGAGCACCTGCGGCGGGTGTCGATCGTGTGGGACTGGCGCATCGCCGACGTCCGCCAGGCCCTCGCCGAGCACGCGTGCCCGCTGCCGCCGGAGTACGAGTGGTTCGGCCGCTCCTTCGACGGCCTCGACTTCCGCTTCCTCGACCCCATCCGCCAGCACGCACCCGACGACTACCAACGGATCTTGGACTGGTTCCCGCTCGCTGACCTGGAGGTGTTCCGCCGTGGACTCGCACGATGACCTCCTCGCCCAGCTCCAAGCCAGCGCCGCGATTGGCGGACATACCTCACAGGACGAGCTGCTCGCGCAGCTCAACGCCGAACCCGAACCCGACCCGCTGGCCGACGTCGACTACTCCGGCGACCTGGCCAAGGACTCCGACGCCGAACTCGACGCGCTCGCGAAGGGGTTCCGGGAGCGGACCAAGCGCGAGGACGAGCGGTTCAAGCTGGCCACCGACTCCGAGTACTGGTTCGCCGTCTGCTTCAAAACCCGCGAAGACAAAGACGCGTTCCTCGCCGCCGCGCGGCTGCTGCCGGTTGGAGACAAGTACCTCGACGGGTACGCCGTTGCTCATACCCTCGGGATCACCCTACCCACCGACAACGACACCATCGACGGAAAGGAGTAGCCCATGCGTCAACGTTTCGCACGTGCCGTCGCGGGCGTCCGGCGCGCGTTCAGCCGCCGCGCCGCCAGCTCCGGCCGAGGCCGCACCTCCGGCAGCTGACCGGCCTCACCGGGCGGCACCAGCAGTGCAGGGTGGCGCCGCCCGGTTTAGGTGAACAGTTTGAAACTCGCCGCTATCGCTCCTGCGACACCGGCAACGAGCGTGAGTCCTAGCCGACTTTCTAGGCGGCGAATAGCGTTGTCGACTAGCTCGCGCCGCTTAAGTGGCCTCAATGTCGCTTCATCGGGCGGTTCTTCGAGAACTAGAATCTGGTGCAGTCGAGTTCCACTTACATGGGCGATCATCGACAGCGTGCATTCCATGGCGACCGTCGCCCGATAGTTGTCGTTGATATTTTCCGATGTCCAGCACAGCCATCTGCCTAGGTACTGAAGCTCGGCAAGGGCGTCGTCTCCTTGCTGTGAAGCCACAGCCGAAAGAATTTTCGTGAGCGCATTAGCATCTACCCGAAGTAGGCGCTGGATGCGCTCGCGTGCGATGCGGTACTTTCTCCAGTCGCGCAAGCCTTCGAGTTCAATTTTTTGGAGCCGCAGGACAGCGTCAAGGTTTGCGTAGCAACGATTGAGAGCTGAGCTTGCTCGGCACGGAATAAGATTGGCTCGCCCTCGTGTCACCCAAAGGCAGTACAGAAGCATGACCGGTGCGGCTAAAATTGCGAGGGCGAGCAGTCCTCCGACGGGAGATATAATGTGGCCGGAGATACTTCCAGTCACAGCCTTGATAGCATAGTGGATCCAAAGCCCAACAAAAGCACTTATGAATGTCGTTGCATACATGAATAGATGCCACGTGATGGCCCGACGCTTGGCCACCTTGATCACGCGACGATCAAGGCCGTATGCGCTCGCCGTATCCAATGTTTCGTAAATTGGACCAAGTAGCCACCGTGCAAGTTTGGCCGAGAACGGCTTACCTGACTTTCTCGGCTTTCTTGAATCGGCCGTCGATTCTATAGCCGCATCTGTCGTGGTCATCTCACCAGGGTAGCGAGTGATACGAGGAGGATTCATGGGCAAGCGTGGTCCCGTTGGAAAACCCACTGCTCTTCGGATCCTGCACGGCGACCGCGCAGACCGCATCAATGACACCGAACCCGTCCCGCCCGCATCCGACATCACCTGCCCGGACTGGGCCAGCGACGCCGCGCGCGGCGTCTGGGAACGCCTCGCGCCCGCATTGCAGCAGCGCGGTGTGCTGACAGCCTGGGACACCGACGCGTTCCTCGTGCTCTGCGAAGCTCTCGGCCGCTATAAGTCCGCGACCCAGCTGGTGAACGGCTCAGCGTTGCTGGTGCAGGGTGGTTCTGGGTTGATGAAGAACCCGGCGTTGCAGGTGCAGGCCGAGGCAGAACGGACGTTCCTGACGTATGCGGCTCGGTTCGGTTTGACGCCGTCTGATCGCCAGTCCATCAAGGTCGAGGTGGGCGATGGCGACACCTCGCAAGGCGCAGGCCGCCTCCTCTCCTAAGTCCGATTCGCCAGCCACGCCCACGCGGCGGGCCCCGCGGTCAAGCACGCCGCGCTCCGGCAGCTCGAAGCCCCGCACACCACGAACCCAGAAACCGGGTCGCTCGGGGCTGCCGGAGTGCGGACGCACTTTCGACGGCAGGACGTGCCGCCAACGCGGCGACCACTTCTGCGAACCACGCGCCGACCACGCGGTCGCGTTCTGCCACGAAATCTGTGTCCACACCAAAGACCGCTGGGCCCGCAAACCCTTCCTGCTCTCGCCCTGGCAGCGCGACGGGATCGTCCGGCCACTGTTCGGCGAAGTCCGCTTCGACGACGAAGCCGACTGCTACGTCCGCCGCTACCGCATCGGCTGGATCGAGCTCGCCCGCAAGAACGGCAAGAGCGAGCTGCTGGCGTTCGTCGCGCTGTACATGCTTGTCGGCGACGGCGTCGAGTCCGCGGAGATCTACGGCTGCGCCCGCGATACTGACCAGGCCAAGCTGGTGTTCAAGGTCGCCTCCCGCATGGTCGCCCTCTCCCCGGTGCTCTCGCGCCGGTTGCGGGTGATCGAGCACTCCGCCCGCATCGTCGACGAGAAAACCAACTCCGTCTACGCCGTCGTCCCCTCCGACGCCCTGGGCAACCTCGGCTCCAACCCGTCCTGCGTCATCTTCGACGAAGTCCTCACCCAGCCCAACGGGGACTTCTGGAACGCCATGCGCACCGGCATGGGCACCCGCCTCGAACCACTCCTGCTCGCCGCGACGACCGCCGGGGATGACCCGAGCAGCTTCGCGAAGGCTGAGCACGACGAGTGCGTCAAGATCGCCGACGACCCGGCGCGGGCGCCGCACCGATTCGTGTACCTGCGCAACCTGCCCGAGGACGCCGACCCGTGGGACGAGGCGAACTGGTACCACTCCAACCCCGCCCTGGGGGACTTCTTGTCCCTCGCCGCGCTGCGGGAGGAGGCGCTCGAGGCGCGCAACGATCCCGCCAAGGAGAACGCGTTCCGGCAGTACCGGCTCAACCAGTGGGTGGCGCAGTCGACGCGGTGGATGCCGATGCACCTCTACCTGTTGTGCACGGGCACCAAGGCCGACGAACCCGCTCGACTACGCGAGCAGCTCGCCAAACGCCCGGCGTGGGGCGGGCTCGACCTCGCGTCCAAGTTGGACCTGACGGCGTTCTGCCTGATCGTGCCGGACGGCGTCGACGGGCATGTCTCCGCGCTCTGGCGGTTCTGGCTGCCCGAGGCCGGAGTGACGTTCCTGGACGAGCACACCGACGGCCGCGTCTCCCGCTGGGTCGAACAAGGCTGGATCACCACCACGCCCGGCGAGGTCATCGACTACGACGTCATCGAAGACGACATCACCGCCGACACCGGCCTGCTGCGCGTCGCCGAGATCGACTACGACGAATGGTCCGGCGAACCTGTCCGGCAGCGGCTCGAACGGCGGACCGGCGTACCGATGTATCCGGTGCCGCAGACGTACAAGGCCATGACCCACGGCATGACCGAACTCATGACCCTCACCCGCTCTCGTGGCTGGTCGCACCACGGAAACCCGGTAGCCGAGTTCTGCTTCGACTCCGTGGAAGTGCGCCATCCGCCTGGCGAACCGGATCTGATCCGTCCTGACAAGCCGCAGCGTGGCAAGACAGGCAAGCGCATCGACGCCGTCCCTACCGCGGCCATGGCGGTTTCGGGTTGGCGCTTGCGTGGCCAAAAGCCTGCGAAATCGAGCAGGATGGTCGTCATGGGGTAGACACCTTGTTCACGCCGAGGTCATTTCGGAACTGCTCACGAAGCTCTTCGATTCGTTGCCCAAAGTTATTTACCAGTTTCTGATTCATGTCGTGCGTAGGCGTCGCTGCGCGCGTAGGATGACGAAGCTTAGAGATTGTTACTTTAAGATTGGAAAGCAGCTCTTCGGCCAGGTCAACCGAACGAGTAGATGCAATGAGCCTCACCGATTGAAAGATCTCATCAACGTGACCATCGATGAAATCGCGAGGCATCATGGGGAGTCCGTCAGAAAACGCAGCGGCTTGCCGATATCTGATTCCGACAAAATTCTGAAGCTCAATATATGTAGAATCGATAACGGCAAGGACCTTGCCGTAGAATTCGAGTCTTTTCTCGGACCACTTTAACGTTGAGTCGAGATTCAACTTCGCCTGTTCGCGTTCCCAGCGAAGGTCCTCGCGATCGGCTTCACGTTGCCAGCGCCGGTCGTCTCGACGTGCCGCGATCCACTGACCTCCCCACGCGCCTGCTAGAGCTCCTATCGCGCCTACGACTGCGGTGATCCAGCTCGTCATGATTCCAGCCTATCGGCGGTGATGCCCCTATGACGTCGCTTGCCGAGCTGACTAGTAGCCAGTGGATCAACAGAATCACACGGCAGCACGACGCACAGATCCCCCAGCTGGAGCTATACGACTCGTACTACGAGGGCGAGCAATCGTTGTCGTACATGCACCCGGAGCTGCTGCGTCGACTGGACAACCGCGTGCGCCAGGTGGTCGTCAACTGGCCAGAGCTCGTCGTGGACAGCCTGGACGAGCGCCTCGACGTGACCGGCTTCCGGCTCGGCGGTGAGCAGTCCGCCGACCGGGAGCTGTGGAACATCTGGCAGGCGAACCGGCTGGGTCTGTATTCGGAGCAGGCGCACATCGATGCGCTGGTGCTGGGTCGGTCGTTCGCGATCGTCGGCACCAATGAGAAGAAGCCGTCCGCACCGCTGGTGACGGTCGAGTCGCCGTTCGACGTGCACGTCGATCTCGACCCGCGTACCCGTGAGGTGCGGGCGGCGTTGAAGCGGCAGTACGCCGACGACGGAGACGGGGATCTGTCCGAGGCTTACGCGACGCTGTACCTGCCGAACGAGACCATCTGGTTCTCCTCCGACAGCGGCGGCAAGGTCTGGGAGGAGACCGACCGCGACGGTCACGGCATGGGCGTGGTGCCGGTGGTGCCGCTGGTGAACCGGCCCCGCACCCGGCGGCGTCGCAACGCGGTTCCGCGGCTGGGGCGTTCGGAGCTGGCGAGCATCCTGCCGTTGTCGGACGCGGCGTGCAAGATCGCCACCGACATGATGGTGTCCGCCGAGTTCCACGCGATGCCCCGCCGCTACGCCCTCGGTTTCGACAAAGACGATTTCGTTGACAGCAAAGGAAACCCGCTCACTCCGTGGGAGGCCGTCGCGGGGGTGCTGTGGGCGTCGGCGAAGTCGCCGAAGGACGATGGGGTCGCGGTCGGCCAGTTCCCCGAGGCGGACCTGTCGAACTTCCACAACACCCTCAACGCCCTCGCGCGGCTCGTCGCGAGCCTGTCCGGCCTGCCGCCACACTTCCTCGGCTACAGCACCGAAAACCCTGCCAGCGCCGAAGGCATCCGGTCTTCGGAGTCTCGCCACATCAAACGCGCTGAGCGCCGCCAGCGCTCGTTCGGCGACAGCTGGAACCAGGTCGCCCAACGCGTTCTGCATGTGCGTGACGGTCGTGTGCCGGAGGAGGCGCTGCGGGTGGAAACCCAGTGGGTCGACCCGGCCACGCCGACGTTCGCCGCGCAGGCCGACGGGGTGGTCAAGCTCTACAGCGCGGACAAGCTGCTGCCCCGGCGCAGCGCCCGACGCGCTCTGGGCTACTCCGACGCGCAGATCCGGGACATGGAAACCGAAGACCGCGACGCCTACGCCCGAGTCGCAGGTGGGGATCTCGCCGCCGAGTACGGCACCAAACCCGACCCCGCCACCGAGGACGAAGCCACGCCTGCCGAGCGGCCGAGTGTGGGGGTCGGGTCGCGGTTGCGGCCCGCGCGGGCCGTGCAGTTCCGTGAGGCCGACTACGTGGGCAGCTCCACCCGATGACAGCACCGGCCGCACCGGGCGTGGACGCGGCCTACTACGCCGACCAGCAACGCATCCTCCGCACTGCCGTCAACCAGGCGCAGGCCGCGTGGGCCCAGCTGCCCGCCAGGGGCTCCGGCCCGCGGGCCTGGCAGGACGAGGTCCGGCCGCAAGTCGTGGCCGCGATCGAACAAGCTCAGATCGACTCGGCCGCGTTGGCGCCGCTCTATGTCGCCGGCACTCTCGCGGCGGCGGGGGCGGTGTCCGCTCCGCTCGCCACGCTGGTGGCCGGAGCTTTCGCGGGCTACGCCGCCACGGGCCTGACCTTGCCGGTGCTGGTGGACTTCGCCTACACCTACTACCGCCGCGCCGCCGCCCTGGACGTGCCGCCGTCGGAGGCGCACGCGCTGGGGCTGGCGCGGTTGTTGCGGTATGTGGCGACGGAGACCGCCGACGCCGGACGGCTCGCCTCGACTGCGGCGGCGATCGTCGAACCGGAGATCGCCGGATACGAACGGATCGTGCATCTTCCGGCCTGCGGCCGGTGCATCCAGCTCGCGGGCAGGGTCTACCGCTACAGCACGGGTTTCGAGCGCCATCCGCAGTGCGAATGCGGCATGAAGGCCATCACGCGCGAGCAGTGGCGCACCATCCGACGCGATAACAATCCGCGGGCGCTGTTCGATCGGATGACGCCTGCGCAGCAGGACAAGGCGTTCGGCAAGGGTGACGCCGCTGCGATCCGCGCCGGAGCTGACATCTCCCGCGTGGTCAACGCTCGGCGCAAGGGCGCGGTCTACACCGCCGGAGGCCACGAGTACACCCATGAGGCGACCACCGTGCGCGGCGTCGGCCGCCAGCTCGGTGAGCTGTCCAAGCGCCCCGGCAGCCGGTATCGAACGTCCGGTGTCGTCCGGCCGACAGCGGCGCAGCTGGTCGACACGGCCCGCGATGAGAACGAGCTGATCGACCAGCTACGTCGCTTCGGCTACCTACGCGACGGTGCCCCGTAGCACCGCATTTCACCCCCGAGTTCGGAGGACAATTCGTGACCGATCCCCACGCGCCCGCCGCTGACATCCCGGCCGCGTCGCCTGCCGCTACCGAGCAGTCCGCGACCTCACCGGTCCCGGCTGGCGATGCCATCGTGGACTACAAGGCCTTGTACGAGAAGGCGCAGGGCAAGCTGAGCAAAGCCGAGCAGGCCGCCAAGGAACACAAGGCCAAGGCGACCAGGCTGGACGAGCTGGAAGCCGCACAGCAGAGCGACGCGGAGAAGGCGACCGCCCGCGCGCAGGCCGCCGAGCAGCAAGTTGATGCCCTCCGCCGCAAGGCGGTCGATGCGGAGATCCGCGCCGCCGCCAGCGGCTGGGCCGACCCGACCGACGCGCCCCGCTACCTCGACGACAGGGATCGCTACATCGGCGAGGGCGGGGAGATCGACACCACCACGATCACCGCGGACTTGGCCGCCGTCCTGCTCGCGCGCCCGCACCTTGCCCGGACTGCCGACGGCGTCGCTGTGCGGCGTCCGGCGCCGGACCCGTCGCAGGGTGCGCGCCAGTCCGGTCCGGCGGGTTACGACTCGCGGATCGCCGAGGCCGAGCGGGCCGGTGACTGGGCCACCGCCATCACCTTGAAGAACCAGCGCCTGGCCGAACAAGCCCAGCAGCGCTAGCCGCCGGGCAATCCCCCTCTTTCTTGTTTCCCAACGCTTTGGAGTGTTTATGCCTGGTGTGGCCGCGATCGCCAACACCTACAACAGCCCCAACTTCGTCGGCGAACTGTTCGCCCTGACCCCGACCGACACGCCGTTCCTGTCCGCCATCGGCGGCCTGACCGGCGGCAAGCGCGCCAACGCCGTCGTGCACACCTGGCAGGTCTACGACCTGCGCGCACCGGACGCGAACCGGCAGCGACTCGAAGGAGCGGACGCGCCCAGCCCGGACACCCGTGTCCGGGGCACTGACCGCAACGTGCTGGAGATCCACCAGGAAGCGATCGGCATCACCTATACCCGCCAGGCGACCCAGCAGGGCATGTTCGCCGCGACTGGCTCGGCCAACCCGAATGCCGCCTCGATTCCAGGCACGAACCCGGTGGCGAACGAGATGGACTGGCAGACCCGGCAGGCGCTGATCCAGATCGGCCGCGATGTCGAAGCCACCTTCATCACCGGCACGTTCCAGGAGCCCACTGACAACTCGAAGGTCCGCAAGACGCGCGGGATCCTGGAAGCGACGAAGACGAACGTGATCACCAACGCGACTGCCGCGCCGCTGACCGAGGTCATGGTGCTCGACCTCCTGCAGAAGGTGTGGACTTCCGGCGGTATTCAGGTGTCGGAGACCGCGACGCTGATGTGCAACGCCTGGCAGAAACGCCAGCTGACCAACGAGTTCGTCACGAAGAAGAACTACCGCGAGCAGACCCGCAACGTCGGCGGCGTGCACCTGACCACGATCGAGTCCGACTTCGGCACGCTCAACATCATGCTCAACCGCTACATGCCCACCGACGCCGTCGAAGTCGTCTCCCTCGACCAGTGCGCGCCGGTGCTGCTGGAAACGCCGGGCAAGGGGTTCCTGTTCTCCGAGCCGCTGGCGAAGACCGGCTCGACCGACAAAGCCCAGATCTACGGGGAGATCGGGTTGGAGTACGGGCCGGAGAACGCCCACGGAAAGATCACCGGACTCACCGTCGGAGGTGCCTGATGAAGTTCCTGTCCACACGCTATCCACAGCTGACTGTGCATGACTTGGGTGTCACCTTCGTCGACGGGGAAGCCGACGTCGTCGACAAGGCGACCGTAGACGTGCTCAAGCAGCTGCCTGCCGAGCTCGGTGTGCGGGCCGCAGGAGGCCGCCCGCCCAAGGACACGACCGAGGGTGCGGGGCGGTGATGCTCCTGTGGCTCACGCTGTGCCGTTGGCGACCGTCGCTGATCTGCAGGCACGCACCGAGTACGACCTCACCACCGGGCAGCAGGCGCGCGCGGCGGTGCTGATAGCGGATGCATCCGCCCTGGCGCGGGCGAGGGTGCCGGACTTGCCGGACCCGCCGCCGGCCACGGCACCCGGCGTGATCTGCACCGCCGTTCTGCGCGCACTGGCCGCGCCGCCTGACGGGAACAAGTCCGAGACCGTCGGCGGGCACTCGCGCACCGCCGCGCACGCGGGCGGCGGCCTCTACCTCACCGACGACGAGCTCGACCTGCTGCGCCCGCCGATCCCCGCTCCACGCGGGGTGTTCTCGATCTGGACTGTATGACCTCACCCTTTGCTGGCGGAGTTCGCCCGGAGCTTCTTGGATTTTGGCAGGAAACCCGCGCTACGCATGACGTCCATGTTGCCCAGCATCGCTTTGATCTGGTTCTTGAGGTAGCTCAGTGTGGGATCTTGATCGGCCGCATCGCCCAGGGGCTCGCAGATTGAGTCGTAGATTCGCCTGAGTTGTTTGTCGACGGAGCTGACGCGGATCACGACAGCCAGCGCGCATCTGCCGGTGTCGCGGGTTGTGGCGTATCGGTCTCCGTCGTAAATGAAGCTCTTCTGCTTCTCTTTGGCCATGAAGTCTCGCACCTGAGCTTTTCCGTTTTCAAACTGTCCGCGTTTCAGGTTGGCGTTTTCGCAAATTTCGGGGCCACGTAGCCCTTCTTCACCTGCGGCTTCGACGGCATCCCAGACTTTTTCGGCTGCAACGAATCGGGACATCGGGTCACGTGAGGTCATCATTCTTCGCCTTCAAGAATTTTGGCGAGTGCCTCGTCCATAGAGGTGTCGCCGGTACTGATTACGGTCTCGCACCAGTCGGCAGCGGCGCGCACCCGTGCAATACTGTCCAGGACCGCCACTTTTGCTTTGTTGTCGTAGTCGGCTACGCGCAAACGGGGCACAACGCGTTGCATCTGCGTATAGAACGCAGTGCAGATGCCTAGTAACTCAAGGACCTCTCGTTGTGTCTCCGTCGGTCGCGGTCGCTGGGCGGGCTTCGGTGAACGTGCCACCGGGGCCTGCCGCTCCTGTCGGCGTTCGTCGTAGTGCGTCATCTCTGCGCGATGCAATGTACTTCTCGTCGCAGTGTCGCCGACCACTTTCTTGGCCACTTCAGGTCGGCGCTTGAGGACAGCCGTTACCACCGAGGCGGCATCGTCATCCGACGAAAGAAGTGCCTCAACTCGTTCGACACGTTCATTCACCGTGGAAGGATTCCGTGCTTTTCGGGAAGTCGCCTCACGTGCTTGATCGACGGTCCAATGAGATGCCCCTACCGGCGGGTTATTTATCTTCTTGAATCGCCACTGTTCGGGCTGGGCTGAAAAGATATCGTGCACCGTCCAGCTTTCGTCAAGATTGCGTTTCTCTACCGGCCAGTCGCGAGAAACCTGCCGGTAGACCATCAAAGTGCGCGCGGCCAGTCCAACCTGATCGGCGTAGAGGTCCAGGGCACGTCGAACGTGGCCGTCGCCATTGCTGGCGCTGTAGGGAAGTTTTTCCAGGAGGAGATCTCCGAGCGCGAACTGGCAAGCGGTATGTCTACGAACAATTTCCCGCCCCCTCGTTACAAACGTTTCCCACTCGCGTTGGGTGAATCCTTCCGGGCGCTTCATCAGCTACCTCCAGCTGGCGACGTCGTCCAGCAGGTGGCGAAGCACCCGAACCTGCGCGGTGCACGAGTGCCAAGCGCACCCACAGCACAGTTGTATCCAGTTGACCTACCTCAAATTCTCGGACACCACCGAAATCTCGGCGCAACATCACAGTGTGCGCTTGAGACACGCACATGACAAGGCGGTGGACCACCCTGCAGTTCCCGCACGAGCTCGTGGTGATCACCCCGGCTGAGGTCACCGACGCCTACGACAACCCGACACCGCAACTCGAGTACGGCGACAAGGCAGCTCGCCGGAGGATCCGGGGCCTGCTGCACCCTGGCACGTCCGCCGAGCCCGCGACGCTGGCCCGGCAGCCGGTGGTCACGTCCTGGCGGCTGTTCACCGCCGCGCCGATTTCCGCTCGGGAGCGGGTCGAGTGGCGCGGCCAGGTGTTCGAGGTCGACGGCGAGCCGTCGTGCTGGTCGCCGCGGTTCGGGCACACCCACTACGAAACCCAGCTCGTCCACGTCGACGGCTGACAGGAGGTGGCCATGCCCGCGTTCGACCGGGTCGAAGTCGACCGTGACGGCGTCGCCGAACTCTTGCACTCGCCCGCATTCCACGCCGCGATCCAGGCCGCCGCCGAGGTCGTCGCCGACGCGGCGCGTGGCCGCGGCCTGCATGTCGAGAACGGCGAGGCGCTCCCGGTAGAGGTATTCGACGACCCGAGTCCGTCCCGTGCGGGTGTCACGGTCGCGATCCGCCACCCGGCCGGGGTCGGCATGGAAGCCCGCCACGGCGTGCTCAAACGCGCCGCGACCGACGCCAGGCTGTCCGTCGGCGGACTCGACCCGACGAGCGCGCCGTGACCGGTGCGACGGGCGTGCCCGTCCCGCTTGACGTGGCCGAACTGGTGGTCCGGCAGCTACGCCCAGCACTGAGTGAGCGAACTGATCCGGTTGCGGCGGGGGTCAAGGTGTCGACCGAGACCGGACGTGACGCGAACGGTGGTCCGCCGTCGCTGCCGTGGCTGCTCATCGTCGAGGACGGACACGACTGGACCTGGCCCGCTGTTCAGCGCGCGGTGATCCGGCTGACGTGCTGGCACCGCGACACCCACGCCGCCAAGGGCCTCGCTGGCCTCGCGCTGGGCCTGCTGTGCGTGCCCCGGCCGCCAGGTGCGGTGCTCCGCGGTGAACCTGTCGCTGCGCCGATCGCCGGTATCGACCCGTACACGTCTCGGCCTTTGGCGACCGCCGCCGCAGCCGTCTACGTGCGAACACCCGCACACCGTTGATCTCTACTTGACTCGTTTTCGGAGGCTTTCCGCTCTATGGCAATGAACAGCGCCCTCGTGCGCGTCCCCGGCGCAGGAGAAGTCTCGCTCGCCCCGCCGGACACTCCCGAGCCACCCGACGCGACCAGTCCCTTGGCAGCCCCGTGGACCGGGCTCGGCTTGTCCACGCCGGACGGCACCACGCTGGCGCGGAAGGTGGAGAAGGAGGGAACCGAGCATTGGCAGCAGCTCACACCCGCCCGCTACATCTACAAGTCGCAGGAACTCACCGTCGCCTCGGTGTTCCAGGAAACCAAGGGCGAAGTCCTGTCGGTCTACTTCGGCGGGATGCGCTTCGCCGCCGTGGGCACCGGGACACCGAAGAACTACCGGGCTGAAATCAGCTCGGTCCCCAAGGGCGACGTCCGGTCGCTGTGCGTGGACTGGACCGACATCGTCTCCGACACCGAGAGCTACAGCCACCGCCTCTACCTCCCGCGCGCCGAGGTCTCCGAGACCCAGGACTCGCAGTTCTCGCGCACTCAGGAAGCCCGCTGGGGGATGACGTTCGCCGCGCTCGCGCCGCCGAAGGGCAAGACCTACATCGCGGTCTGGCTCACCAACGACCCGGCCGTCCTCTTCGGCGCTCCCGCGCTCGCCACAGCCGCGGTCAACGTCATCAGCGAGAACGAGCCGCCCGCACCACGCGCGAACTGACCGGACCGTTGGTGGCGGGTAGCGCTCACCGCACCTTCTGCCCGAGCAGGGGGCATGATCAAATTCCGCGATCTGTCGCTACGGAACGTGTTACTTTCGTGACATGAATGACACGAGGGGCAGAGGGCCGTTCTGGGCTGGACCAGGGCGGACAGAAGCAGCAGTGGCGGTCGAGCCCGTGGGCACGGTCGTCGCACGTTCGGAGCATGCGACGATCAGCGTGGTCGAGCTGCGCACCTACGCTGACGGGTGCGTCATCGAGGTCGAGGCCTCCGCCTCGACCGGGACATCCGACCCCGGCGAGGTCCTGCGTTCCGGGATGTCGCCGACACCGGGTGATGGCGAGACCGCAGCACCACCGGCGGTCCTGCGATTCAGCGTCCGCCTTGCCGATGGCAGCGTCGCGACCACGCTCGATCACCCGCTCGTTCCGGCATCCGAACCAGCACGGCCGTATTTCGCGGCTTTGGGCGGTCCCGGTTTTGGGATTGACGGAAATCAGCTCCGTACTCGGCAAGCACTGTGGCTGTGGCCTGCCCCGGCAGACCGGTTCGACCTGGTTGTGGAATGGCCCCTGTTCGACATCGCAGAAACGATTGTCCCGCTGGCGATTCCTGGCAACTAAAGACCCACGTGCGCGGGATGGGAGTTTCTCCCATCCCGCGCACTGGCGTGTCAGTCGGTGTTGGTTTCCCAGTAGTTCCAGTAGTCGACGTCATCCTCGACTGCGACATTCCCGGTGTTTTCAATAGTCAGGTGACAGCCGTCGTTCCCGCACAGCCCTGAGGTGTTGCTGGCCCACACGGCCCTTCCGCCGTTCTGGTAGACAACCAGGTTGCCGTCATGCTGGAAGTCGACGTAGTCGCCAGCGGCGCTCTGCAAGGCACTCCATACGTGGCCGCCATTGCGCCAGACCTCCAAGACGCCACGCAGGAGAGTCAGCCGAGTCCTGCCGTCAGGCGAGTACACGGACCCGTTGTTGTTCATGCGCCAGCCGCCACCGAGGTTGGTGGAGCCGTTGAAGCCGTCCGGGGCCTGCACCGTCGCGGGCGCGTTCGCCGGGGCGATACTCGCGAGGGCACTCGGCGCGGCGATCACTGGGCCCGCGATCGCCGCGCAGAACACGGCAACGGCAGCGAACCGCTTCGATAAGCGAGAATTGAACATGATAAATAGACCACCATTTCGTGGTAGATTCCACTGAAAATCGCAGCACAAAAAGGCATGCGACAATGTGACAAGCAGGCGAGCATCAGCAACTTCTGCCGAATAGTGGACCCGCCGACTTTCCTCCCCTAGAACTCCCTCCCCGAAGTTCTCCCGCCATTAAATGGCTAGTGATCACCTTTCAGTACGGCCACGCGTCCGGTCAATACTCCACACGAAGGATGTTGATCAAGTTGGCGCCCCTGTGCGGCCCAGGCCAATTCATGTCTCGACAGGCGGCAGCGGCGCTGACCGACGTCGGCGACATCCACCACCAACAGCTACAGATCGACTCACTGAAGGAGATCCCCATGGCCACTGGCCAGCGCGCGGAAGCCACCGGAAAGCCCAAGCCCAGCAACACGAACGGCAGCGTGACCTGGCGAGGTGAACAGTTCACGCTGCCGTCCGCGCAAGACTTCCCACTCGCCGCTCTCGAAGCCGAGGAGGACGGCAAGCACCTCACCGCGCTCAAATGCATCCTCGGCGTGGACCAGTACGCAACTTGGCGCAACCTGGCCGCGACGGCTGCCGACGCCGAGGACTTCTCGGCGGTTGTGATGAAGGAGTTGGGCCGGGGAAACCCCTGACGGTCGCCCTGCTCCTCGCGGACGAGGCGACCGCCGAAGCACTGGAAACCGACCTACTCCGGTGCGGGGTCGACCTGCTCGACCTCTACCGGGGCACCCTGTCCTACCGGCGGGTCTGCGCCCTGGTGACCCACCTGCCCGACGACGCGGCCGTGTGGCGAGTGCTCGACCCGCGAGGCGGCTGGACTCGCGCTGATCTGCTGGCCTCGGTCACCGAACGGCGGATCACCGCGCTGTGGGCCACCGTCGCCACCGCCCTTGGCATGGAGGTCACCGACGCGCAACTCGCCGATCCGATAGGCGCGTTCACCTCGACCGACAGTCCTCGCCCCGCCGTGCAGAACGCCGGCCACGGCGAGCCGGAGCTGAAAAGCCTGCGCGAGATCGCTGTGTGGATGCGCGGCGGCTGACCTGCGCCGCGCTGGGGGTGATCGCCCTTGGCGACGGTCGGTCACGCCTATCTGAAGATCATGCCGAGCCTGCAAGGCCTCGGCCGCCACCTGCGCGAGCAGGTCCGCGAGTCCGAGCGCGGCGCGCCGTCGATCAGCCTGACCGCGCAGGTGCAGACCGCGCTGCTGAAGGAGCAGCTGCGTGCCGCTGCCCGTGAAGGTGATCAGACCGCGATCAACCTGCTGGCCGAGCTGGACGCGATCCCGGCGGAAACCCGGTTTCAGCGGCTGGTCCGCCAGCTGTCCGGCCGCGAAGTCTCGATCAAGGTCGTAGCGGACAAGACACTTGGCGCGACTGTGCGTGGCCTCGGCGCGTTGGATGCCGGGTTGAACCGCACGACCGTGGGGTTCGCGCGGATGACGGTCGCGGTCGGTGCGTCGGTGCTCAAGTACGCGGCGCTGGCCGCCGCCGTGAGCCAGGCCGTGAGCGTGCTCGGTGGTCTCGGGTCGGCGGCGGCGACGGCGTCGGGTGCGCTGTTGGTGTTGCCCGCGGCTGGTCTGGCCGCTGCGGCGGCGATTGGCACGCTCAAGCTCGGCGTGGCCGGGTTCTCCAAGGCGCTCAAGGCGGAGGATCCGGCGAAGTACGCCGAGGCGATCAAGGACTTTCCGCCCGCGATGGCGGCGGCCGCGAACGCCGTGCGCGCGCTGCGCCCGGAGTTGACGGGGCTGCGGCAGGAAGTCCAGCAGCGGCTGTTCGCCGGTTTGGCGTCGGAGATCACCGGCTTGGCCGGGATCTATGTGCCGTTGCTGCAGGACGGGCTCGGCCAGATCGCCACCGGCCTGAACAAGGGTGCGCTCGGGTTCGCCGCGTTCGCTCGCGAGGGCCGCACGGTCAGCGATGTCCGGTCCATTCTGGACAGCTCGGCCGTCTCGCTCACCACTCTGTCGGCGGGGGTGCAGCCGTTCCTGCAAGGGCTGCGGGACATCGCGGCTGTGGGTGCGGAGTTCCTGCCCGGCTTCGCCACCGGCCTTGCCAGTGGGGCGCAGAAGTTCGCGGACTTCATCGCCGCCGCACGGGAATCCGGACAGCTACGGGAATGGCTCTCCGGCGGACTGGCGGCCGTCAAGGATTTGTTCACGGTGATGGGCAATCTGGCGAAGGTCGTGGGCGCGGTGTTCGCCGCCGCGAACGCCTCCGGTGGTGGGTTGCTGTCCACGTTGGTGGAGATCACCGGGCAGATGGTGACGTTCGTCCAGTCCGCCGAGGGCGCGGGCGCGCTACGTCAGATCTTTGGTGGCCTGCACGCGATCGTCACCGGCCTGCTGCCCGTGCTGGCCGCGATCGGCCAAGCCATCGTCACCTCGGTCGCTCCAGCGATCGCGCAGCTCGGCCCGATGATCGGAGCCGCGTTCACCGCCTTAGCTCCCGCCATCGCTTCCTTGGGACAGATCTTCGCGGCCCTCGCTCCGGTTCTGGGCACGGCGGCCCAGGCACTGGTCACGATCCTGGTACCGGCGTTGACCGCGCTGGCGCCCATCGTGGCCGCGCTCGCGCCCGTGGTGGCGCAGGTCGCTGCCGCATTCGGCGGTGCGCTCGGTGCCGCGATCACCACCATCACCCCGGCGCTGATCCAGCTTGCACGGACCTTGGCCCCGCTGATCGAAGGTTTCGGCGGCCTGCTGGTCCAGGCGCTGCAACTGGCCGCACCCGCACTGGCCGACCTCATGACCGTGCTGACGCCGATCATCGGCGAACTCGGCGGCGCATTCCTGCAAGCGCTGAACGCGGTGCTGCCGGTGATCTCGGCGCTGGCGGGGATCTTCACCTCGGTGCTGCTGGCCGCCTTGCGCGCGGTCATGCCGGTGCTGCCGGTGATCGTGCAGACGATCCAGAAGCTCGCCGAGGTCATCGGTACCGCGCTGCAGGCTGCGGCCCCGGTGCTGACCGAGGTCGGCGCGCTGCTGGGGCAGATCGCGGGTCAGGTGCTCACGGCGCTGCTGCCGATCCTGCCGCCGCTCGTGCAAGCCTTCCTCTCGATCGTCACGGCGGTGCAGTCGGTCATCCCGCCGATCCTCGAACTCGTCTCGGCGCTGCTGCCGCCGCTGCTCGGGCTGATCACGTCCCTGCTCCCGATCATCGTTGAGGGCGCGTCGTTGTTCGCGTCGCTGGTGTCGGCGATCGCACCGCTGATCACGATGATCAGCACCCTGTTGATCCCCGTGTTCCAGGCCCTGTTCGACTTTCTCCAGCCGATTTTCTCCGCGATCAGCGGGGTGATCGCCGGGGCGATGCAGTACATCCAGGGCGTCATCAACGTGGTGCTCGGCTTGATCTCCGGCGACTGGAGCCGCGCGTGGAACGGGCTCAAGAACATGCTCGGCGGCATCTGGACCATCATCAAGAGCGCCGTCGTGGACGGCATCGGCGGCCTG
The DNA here is from genome assembly GCF_042734395.1 of Amycolatopsis sp. NPDC059657. Classification (NCBI taxonomy): domain Bacteria; kingdom Bacillati; phylum Actinomycetota; class Actinomycetes; order Pseudonocardiales; family Pseudonocardiaceae; genus Amycolatopsis; species Amycolatopsis sp. NPDC059657. The sequence continues at coordinate 102,403 of NZ_JBHWEB010000019.1, forward strand.
CTCGGCTACTTCGCCAGCCTGCCCGGCCGCATCCTCGACGCCCTGGGCAACCTCGGGGCGTTGCTGTGGGAAGCGGGCCGCAACATCATCCGGGGTCTGGTGAACGGGTTGATCTCCGCGTTCGGCTGGGTCAAGGACCAGCTTGGCAACCTGACCAACTGGATCAAGTCGTGGAAAGGCCCACCCGCCAAAGACAAGATCCTGCTCACCGCGAACGGCCGCCTCATCATGGGCGGCCTGCTCGACGGCCTGCGCGACGGTGAGCCGCAGATCCGCCGCTACCTCACCGGCCTGACCGACGCCCTGCCCCTGGACATGTCCGGCACGGTCACCGCCGCCGCGCCGAGTGCCGGCCGCGTCGATGGTGCGCCCGCACTGGTTCCGACCAGCGCGCAAGGGCCAGCGCAGGTGACGGTCGTGATCGATGGTTCGGGGTTGCCGCGTGCGCTGGCCGAGTGGCTGCGGCACGCCGTGCGCACCCAAGGCGGCGGCAGCGTCCAAACCGCGTTCGGCCGCTGACCCTCGCATTTCCTCGTGACAGCAAGGGAGTCTGGTGTGGACTTTCCAGGAGTGTTCGGTGTGCGGGTGGAGATGGCGTTCGGGGCCAACCCCTCCGGCGATCCCGCGAGCTGGTCGTGGACCGACGTGTCCGCGGACCTGCTGTCGCAGCCGATCGGGATCGAACGTGGCCGCCAGGACGAGATGAGCCACGTCCAGTCCTCGGCCGCGACGGTGACGCTGGACAACACGCGCGGCGACTACACGCCCGGGCGCACCGGCTCGCCGATCTATCCGAATGTGGTGCTCGGCGTCCCGATGCGGATCTGGGCCGACCTGCCACCCGAACTGCTCATTCCCGGCGTGGTGGACGAGTTTCAGCGTGAGGTTCCGGACGGGTTCGGTGTCGCCGATTCCGGCCAGCCGTGGCGGATCGACGCAGCGGGCACCCTGTACAAGGTCACCGGCGGTGTCGCGTCGATCAGCCCGACCGGGCCGAGCGCGGGCCGCAGCGGACAGTTCCTGCCGGGCAACTACGGCGACGTGGACGTCCAGGTCGCCGTCTCGCCGGGGCAGGTCACCGCGAACGGCGCGTTCATCGGCGGACTCGCATACCGCGCCGCCGACGGGAACAACACCTACATCGCGCAGCCGATGTTCTGGAACACCGGCCTGGTCGACCTGCGCCTGACCTATGCCGGGACGATCGTGCAGAACCCGGTTTCCACCGGGCTGCGCTATGCGGCGGGCAGCTGGTTCTGGCTGCGTGCGCGTGCGATCGGGCATCGTCACCAGGTCAAGATGTGGCCGCTGAACGCGCCGGAACCGGCCGAGTGGCTGATCGACGTCCGCGACAACGCCGTCCCGAACCCCGCCCTGACCGGCGGGATCGGGCTCACCCAGTCCGGCGAACCGGCCGGGGCACCCGTGATCCGCTACGACCACCTCTCGGCGCGACCGGTCGAACCGCGCTGGTTCGGCTACGTGTCCGAATGGGCTCCCACCTGGCCGCACGGCGACCTGTCCAACCCCGCCACCGGTGACCCCGGCCACGCACTGATTGCGGTGACCGGCGCGGGGGTCCTGCGACGTCTCGGGCAAGGCGCGGCGCCTGTCCAATCGATGCTGCGCAGGGAGATCCTGTCCGATCCGGCTCGCGCTCCGGTGGCGTACTGGCCGTGCGAAGACTCCGCCGGGGCATCGTCGTTCGCCTCGGCCACTGGCGGCCCGCCGCTGACCTTCGATGCCGGACTGCCTCTCGCCTCTTATACCGGTGTCGCCTCGTCTGCGCCGATTCCGGTCACCAAGCACTCCCGGATCGCTTCGGCTCAGTTCGGTGGCACGTGGCCGGTCACCGACCAGGTGCGGCTGATCACCCTCATTCACATGCCGCCGGGCGGTGTGCGGGCCACCGCGCACCTGTGGCGGCTGTCGATGACCGGATCGGCCACCGTCTGGGATGTCATGATCAAACCTGACGGCGCGGTCTTCCTGCGCGTGCTGGACGCTGGGCTCGATCTGATCGTCGAGTCAGCGCCGATCGGGTTCAGCCTCAACGGCAAGACCGCGTTGCTGTCGCTGTGGCTGCGGCAGCAAGGAAACCGCGTTCGCTGGCAGGTCGCCGACTACGAGTCCGGAGCGGACTCCGTCCTCCAGCTTGAAAGCACGCTCAGCGGACGGACCCTCGGCAGCGTGGACGATCTGCAGATCGATCCGGCCGCGGCCATGGACGAGGTCGCGTTCGGACACGTCGCGCTGCTGAACAAGCCTGATTTCTTCGACGCCACCATCATGAGCGCCCTCAACGGACGAGACGGCGAGAAAGCCGGATACCGGCTCCGCCGCCTCGCCGCCGAGGAACGCATCCCACTCACGCTGATCGGCTCACCCGACGACACCCGACCAATGGGACCGCAAGCGTCCGGCACCCTGCTTGCACTGCTGCGTGAGTGCGCTGATGCGGACGGCGGCATCCTCGCCGAGTCGAAGTCCAACGGCGGCCTCGACTACCGCACCCGCGCCTCCATGCTCAACCAGCCACCGAAACTCGCCCTCGACGCGAGCCGGGCACGCGGGGACATCGTCAACCCGTTCACGCCCGTGCTCGACGACCAGGCCGCACGCAACGACATCACCGTCACCCGGCGCGGCGGCTCCTCCGCTCGCATCACCGACCCGGCCGACATCGCGAGACGCGGCCACTACGACGAGCAGCTCACCCTCAACATCGCCCGCGATGACCATCTCGCCGCCATCGCCGCATGGCTGCTGCGGCTGGGCACCTGGCCCGGCATGCGGTACCCGACCGTCGGCCCCGCACTCAACAACGACCCCGCGTTGCTCGCGCGCTGGCTGCAACTCGAACTCGGCGACCGGGTCACCATCACCGGCCTGCCACCTCAGCACCCCGACGGCACCGTGTCCCTGCTCGCGCAGGGCTATACCGAAACCATCCGCCCGACCCGCTGGGACGCCGTGATCAACGCCAGCCCCGCCGGACCCTGGCAAACCTGATCCCGCGGGGAGGTTTCCCTGACCGCTGATTGGCTCGCCGCGGCCGCCGCGATCCTCGGCCCCGCCACCGGAGCGCTCACCGGGCTGCTCACCGCGCGGCGAGCGGTGCGCACCGCGAAAGCGAGCACCGATGCGCAGGCGCTGGCCGCGCTGCACGCCGGATACCAAGCCCTGCTGGGCGAACGCGCCACCCACACCCGCGACGTGCTCGCTGAACTGACCGCCGTCAAGACCGAGCTTTCCGCGCTCCGCCAGGAAAACGCGCGGCTGCTGCTCGAAGTGGGCGCACTGCGCGCCCAACTCGACCACCAACGAAAGGAACCGACCGCTGACTGACTACGGCATCGACGTCTCCCACTGGAACACCGTCACCGACTGGAACGCCATACGCGGCAACGGAATCAGCTTCGCGTCGCTCAAGCTTACCGAAGGCTCCGGCTACGTCGACCGCACCAGCGGACCGCGAGTCGCGGCTGCGCGCGCCGCCGGGGTCGTGCCCGGTGGCTACCACTTCGCCCGCCCCGGCCACGTCGGCGCGCAAGTCGAGCACTTCATCAGTCAACTGCGCGCCACCGGGCTGCTGGAGTCCGAGTCGCTCGCACCGATGCTGGACATGGAAGACGCCAGTCTGCGGGCAAGTGCGAACGACTTTATCGCCGACTTCGTCGCCCAGTTGCGCCACCGCGCCGGGATCCGGAAGGTGCTCGTCTACGCCAACCTCGACTGGTACACCCGCACGCTGGTCCCCGACAACTGGGCCGACGAGGACGTGGTGCTCTGGATCGCCCGCTACAACGGCGACCCCGCCAACCCCGGCTGGAACCACCCACGCCTGGCGATCCACCAGCACACCCAGAAAGGCCGCGTGTCTGGCGTCGCCGGGAACGTCGACCGCAACGCCACCATGCACGGCTGGACACTGGCCGATCTCACCCTCGACGGCAGCAGCTCACCGGCGGATCCCGCGCCGACGCCGGATCCGCCGGCCAGCGGCGCGACGTACACCGTGCTCCCCGGCGACACGCTGTCCGCCATCGCACGGCGGTTCGACACCACCGTGGACGTGCTGGCCTCGCTCAACATGATCGCGAACCCGGACCGGATCTATCCCGGCCAGGTCCTGCGCCTGCCCGGCGCCGAGACCGGAGGCGGCAGGTACCAGGTCACAGCAGGCGACACGCTGTCCGCGATCGCCGCCCGCTTCGGCACCACCGTGGCCGTGCTGGTCGCGCTCAACGGCATCCGTGACCCGAACCGGATCTACGCGGGCCAATGGCTGAACCTTCCCTGACCGGGCCCGGCGGCTGGCTGCTCATCCTCGCCGCCGTCATCTGGATCACCGGTCACACCACCGCCGCGTCCGTGCGCGCCCAGATGGCCCTCGACTCGCTCTCAACCCCACCCGAAATGAAGGAGAACACCCTGTCCCGTTACCCACTGCGCATCGCCGGAACGATCGTCGGCGCACTCACCGCGCTCGTGTCCGGTCTCGTCGGCTCCGGCCTGTTCACCGCCGAACAGGGCAACACCACCACCGGAGTGATCACCGCCGTGGTCACGCTGCTGGCAGCGTTCGGCGTGGTCGTGTCCACCGAGAACAAGGTCACCCCGCTGGTCGATCCGCGCGATGAGCAGGGCAACCCGCTCGTGCCCACCCCGCGCATCCCGAGCCGCGGGGAGCTGACCCGCGATGTCTAAACCGCCGCTCACGGTGCGGGACATGGTGCTCAATCCCGGCCTCGTGCTCAGCGCCGAGCAGCTGGCCGCCGCTCACGCCAACGTCGCCGCAGCGCCGCCGCTCTCACCCGCCCAGCTCGATCACATCTCAGCGGTGTTCAGGCCCGTTGCCCGGCAGGTGATGAACAACCAGACCCAACTGACCTGACCATCCGCAAGAAAAAGGGGTGGCGGGCCGGTATTCCGGCCCGCCACCCCGCCCCGCAGCGGCGCTACTACGCCGCCACGTCCTTGCCGTACAGGAAACCCACGCTCACGCTGCCGGTGTCGAGGCCTTCGATCACCGGACGGCGGCTCTTGCCCACACGCGGGCGCATCATCGCCCGCAGGATCTCCCGCTGCGCGGTCACATCGCCGAGCGCGAGGAACGCCTCACGTGCCTGCGGACCGATCACCTTCGCCAACGTCGGCGGCAACGTCGCCCGCTTCGACTGCTCATCCAGCTTCGCGATCCGCTCCAGCAAACCTGCCTCAATGTCGATGAAGCTCGCCCGGCTCACTCGGCCCGCGACCGCGTCGGCTTTCCACCCTTCCAGTTCGGCGCGCAACACCTGCGCCTGCTGAGAGGCGACCGCCGCCTTGGTGTTGCTGGACTCGATCCGGAACAACTTCCGCGCGTCGGTGCGTTCAAGCTGGCACATCGCCTGCTCCAGCAGCCACGCGTCCAGCTGCTGCTGATCGACATACACATGCCCGGTCGGACACCGATAGATCCGGCCTCGCACCTTGTCCACGTTCGCGGTCAAACCCTTGTCGCACTCCGCGCACCGGGCGATCCCGGACCAGAAATGCCGCACCCGGCTCCCGTCCCGATTAGCCGAGCGTGCCGGATCATGCAGCATCGCCGTCAGCAGTGTCCGATCCTCCGGGCTGATGATCGCGGGCCACTGCGCCTTCACCGGCTTGGTCACCACCTCGCCGGACTCGTCGGTCTGCTTCACCAGCACCGGCTGCCCCTGATACACCGCGATCCCCGCCGCCGCCTGCGACAGCGCGACGTTGCGGACCTTCTTCGCCGTCCACACCGACGGCAACACGTAGGCAACCTCGTCACGGTTAAGCTCCCGCGCCAACTCCTTCGCCGACTCCCCATCCACGACACGAGCCACCAGCTCCCGCGCCACCACCGCGTTCTCCGGCGACAGCGTGCGTAGGAACTTCTCCCACTCAGCCTTGTGCTGACTCTCCTGCACCAACGCCTTCACCTTCGGCGCGTTCCACAAACCCGCACGCGCGCACGGCACACCCCGCTCATTGAGCTGCCCTGCGACCCACGAGAGTGGCTTCTTCTCCAGGACCCACGCCACGATCTCCCGCACGATCGCCGCCTGGCCCTCATCCAGGACGCGGCCCAGCGACTCACCGGTCTCCGGATCGAACAAGCGCGAATAGCCGTAGGGGACCGGACCCGCGTGCTTACCCTGCCGCGCCCGCTTGCGCTTACCCCGCTTCACATGCCCGGAAATCACGTCCGACGCGCCCTCGGCCTCCAACGCGTCACGCGCGGTCGCCTTCCGATCAGCCGGGTCTTTCATGTCATAGATCCGGCCACCGTAGGCCCAGAAACTGCCAGTCTCCTTACAGATCTCACGCAACTTCACATACACCGCGAGATCACGCTGAGCACGTGCCGAATCCCACGTCCACAACAAGTTCGCCCGGCCCGACCGCAACTCGGTCAACGCCCACTCGTAAGCCGCGCGGACCTCAGTCGCATACGTCGACGCCGACAAGTTGTTGTCACAAAACTCACCGGCATCGACGATGCCGAACTCCTCGAAAAGCTCATCACCCTCATCACGCTGCGACGCCACCGACACAGCCCGGCCAGACGCGTCCTGCGACGCCCGGAAGTACTTGATCCCCCGCAACTGCCCCGCAGACGCACGCCCAGCAACCTGCTGACGTGCCAAAACAGAATTGATCATGCCTTTAGTCTAAGTCCGAACACAGCTCTAACCGCCCGCAACGCTCACGACCTCAAGCGAATGGCTTGCCTCAGTACCTCGGCCAGGTGGAGCGCACGGCGGTCGGAGAGCTGCGCGAGCTGGGTCCGGCAGCTGAAGCCGTCCGAAACCACGACGGTCTCGGGCGACGCGGCGCGCACGGCCGGGAGCATGCGGTCCTCCGCACAGGCGACGGAGACGTCGTAGTGACCGTCCTCGAAACCGAAGTTGCCCGCGAGACCGCAACAGCCGGAGTCCATGGTCGTGTTGCGGATCCCGGCCGCGGCCATCACCTTTTCGTCGGCCGCGAAGCCGAGGACCGCGTGCTGGTGGCAGTGGACCTGGGTGAGCGTGTCGATGCCCAGGTCGGCGAAGTCGGTATCGGTCAGCAGTTCGGCGAACGTCTTGGTGCGGACCGTCAGCAGCTCGGCCGTCGGGTCGCCCGGCAACAGTGCCCTGAGGTCGCCGCGGAACAAGGCGGTGCAGCTCGGTTCGAGGCCCGCCACCTCGTACCCGGCTTCGAGATAAGGCTTGAGAACGTCGAGGGTGTTACGCAGGACGCGCCGCGCCATGTCGAGCTGGCCGGTCGACACCCAGGTCAGGCCGCAGCAGACGGCACGATCCGGAATGACGACCTCGTACCCGGCCGCGGTCAGCACTTCGGCCGCCGCGTCGAGCACCTCGGGCGTGAAGTGGTTGTTGAACGAGTCCGGCCACAGCACCACCCGACGCTCCCCCGTCGCCCAACGTTTCAAGTCCTCGCGTCGATAGGTGAACGGCTTGGCAAAGGTTGGCAAGTCACGTTCGGCGGCAATCCCGCCCAGACGCTTAAGCGGCTTACTAAGCACCTTGGTGACGGCATTCGCGATCCGCGGCATGCGCCCGGCGAGCCGCAGCCACAGCGGCAACCAGCCCATCGAGTAATGCGACGCGGGGCGGATGCGGCCGCGATAGTGCTGGTACTGGAACTCCGCCTTATATGTCGCCATGTCGACATCGACCGGGCAGTCGGACAGGCAGCCCTTGCACGACAGGCACAGGTCGAGCGCGTCGCGCACCTCTTCCGACCGCCAGCCGTCGGTGATCAGCTCGCCGTTGATCATCTCCGCGAGCAGGTGCGCGCGCCCGCGCGTCGAATCCTTCTCCTCGCGGGTCACCCGATAGCTGGGGCACATCACGCCGCCGCCGGTGGTGTTGCGGCATTTCCCGACGCCGACGCACCGGCGCATCGCCTCGTCGAAGCGGCCGTGGTCCTCCGGGAAGCCGAGGAACGTCGGCATGGCCGAAGACCGCACGCGCAGGTCGGCGTCGACCGGCCGGGCGTTGACCAAGATCCCCGGGTTCATCTTGCCGTCCGGGTCGAACAGCGTCTTGAACCGCTCGAACAACCCGATCACCTCGGGGCTGTACATCCGCGGCAGCAGTTCTGATCGCGCCTGCCCGTCGCCGTGCTCACCGGACAGCGAACCGCCGTGCGCCGCGACCAGGTCCGCCGACTGCTCGAGGAACGTCCGGAACTGCGCGATCCCGGGTTCGGACAGCAGGTCGAAATCGAGCCTCATGTGCAGGCAGCCCTCACCGTAGTGCCCGTAGACGACACTTTGCCTGCCGTGCTCGGCCATCAGCGCCTTGAAGTCACGCAGGTACGCGCCCAGGTTTTCGGGCGGCACCGCGGCGTCCTCCCAACCGGGCCACGCCTCCGACCCGTCGGCCAGCCTGGTCGCGAGCCCGGCGCCCTCCTCGCGGATCCGCCACAGCCGCTTTTGCGCGGCCGGGTCGGTCAGCACGACCTGCCCGGTCAGCCTGCCCGCCAGCTTCCGTGCGAGGTCGGCGGCGCGATGCTCGGCTTCCCCTGGCTCGTCGCCCGCCATTTCGACGAACAGCCACGCGCCGCCGCCGGGCAGATCCGACCGCCGGTGCGCGGGCAGCAGCGCGACGAGGTCGGCGTCGACGCCTTCGACCGTCAGCGGCGACCAGGGCAGGATGTCCATGACCGCGTCGGCCGCGGCGATGTCCGACGGGAAACCCAGCACCGTCAACGCTTTGTGCTTCGGCAGCTCGGCGAGCGAGACGGTCGCTTCGAGCACGGTGACGCAGGTTCCTTCACTGCCGACGAGCGCCTTGGCGACGTCGAAACCATTCTCCGGCAGCAGATGTTCCAGCCCATAGCCCGAAACGCGGCGCGGCCACGTCGACAACTCCGTACGCAGCAAGCCGAGGTTGTGGCCAACGAGATCACGCAGACCGGCGAAAATCCGGCCTTCGCTGCCGGGTTTCGCAGCCCGTACGTCCACTTCGGACGGTGTGGTGGCGCCAACGGTCATCCTGGTCCCGTCGTAGAGCAGGACGTCGAGTTCACGGACCACGTCGACCGTGCGGCCCCAGGCGACCGAATGCGAGCCGCAGGCGTTGTTGCCGATCATCCCGCCGATCGTGCAGCGGCTGTGCGTCGACGGATCCGGCCCGAACCGCAGCCCATGCGGTGCCGCGAGCGCCTGCAGGTCGTCGAGCACGGTGCCCGGCGCGACCCGCGCGAGCCGTCGCTCAGGGTCGAGTTCGCGGACCCCGCCGAAGTACCGGGACAGGTCGAGGATGACACCCGGCCCGCACGAGTTGCCCGCGACGCTGGTCCCGCCGCCGCGCGCGATCACCGGAAGTCCCTGGTCACGGCAGTACGCGAGCGCCTCGATCACCTCTTCGGCGTTGCGCGGGCGCACGACGCCGAGCGGCACGTGCCGGTAGTTGGACGCGTCGGTCGTGTACAGGGCGAGCGTCGCGGCGTCGCGGGTGATCTCCACCGGTCCAGTTAAAACAATTCGGCCGTCGGTCTCCACTCGGGTATGTCCGGATCCGGCCGCTTTGTGTCAAGGTGACCGGCGTGACGGCAAGGGAGCACGTCGCCAGTGATCGCGCCGCCGAGCTCAGCGCCACGCTCGACGGGCTTCTGCGTGAGCGCGAATCACTGCTCGCGACCCTCGACCGGGTGGTCGCGCTGCAGGGCACCGCGCGGCTGATCCGCGAGTCCGTCGGCGTCCATTCCGGGTTCGTCGGCGAGCTGGACAAGCCGGGCGAGGCCGTCATCCGCTGGATGTCGGGCAACCGGACCGACGCGCTGCAGAACCTGGTCGTGCCCGTCGGCCAGGGCATCGGCGGCCGGGTGCTGGCGCTGGGCAAGCCGGTCAGGGTCAACGACTACGTCAGCTCGCCGACCATCACCCACCAGTTCGACGCGCAGGTCCGCGGCGAGGGCATCGGCGCGATGCTCGCGGTGCCGATCTTCAGCAGGGTCGGCGACCGGACCGAGACCGTCGCCATCGCCTACGCCGCGATGCGCGAGGCCGCCGAGTTCGGCGACGACGCCGTCCGGACGCTCGAACTGGTCGCCCAGCAGGCGGGCACCGCGCTCGAACTGGCCAAGATCGCCGAGTCCAAGCGCGAGAACGCCGTCTCCGCCGAGCGCCGGCGCATGCAGAGCGCACTGCACGATTCGGTCGGCGCGCTGCTGTTCTCCATCGGCGTCCAGGTGCGGAACCTGCACGAGGACATCCAGGACAACCCGGTGCTCTCGTCCCGGCTCCGCAGGCTGGAGGGCGACGTCTCGGCCGCGTCGAGCGCGCTGCGCGAGTCGTTGCTCGCGCTGTCGGAGTCGAGCCCGGAGCGGGCATTGCCGGTCGAACTCGCCGAGCACTGCCGCTCGTTCGAGGCCCGCTGCGGCGTCCCCGCGCGCTTCGTCCAGCTCGCGCCGGTGCCGCCGCTGGACGCCGAACGCACCGCACTGCTCATCTCTGCGGTCCGCGAAGGCCTGCTCAACGTCGAAAAACACGCCCGCGCGCTGTCGGTGGTGGTCAGCCTGCTGCCCAGCGACGGCGGGGTCCAGGTCGTCGTCGCCGACGACGGCACCGGCACCGGCGAGCCCGCCGAGGCGCCGGGCACCGGCATGGGCTTGCGCGGCCTCGCCGAACGCGCCGCCAGGCTCGGCGGCCGGGTCAGCGTGGTCCGCGACGAAGACGACGGCTGCACCCTGCGTGCCTGGGTCGGACGGCCCGCGTGACCTGGCGCGTCATGGTCGTCGACGACCACCCGGTGGTCCGCGACGGCGTCGCGTTGCTGCTGCGCTCCGACCCGTCACTGACCGTGGTCGGCTCGGCCGAATCCGGGCACACGGCCATGAGCCGCGTGCTCGAACTCCGCCCCGACCTGATCCTGCTCGACCTCCGCCTGCCGGACATGCTCGCGCCCGAGGTCGTCGGCGAACTGCGCAAGCTCCAGCCCGCCGCGCGGATAGTGGTGTTCACCGCGCACGGCGACCACCAGGGCGTGCTGGACGCGCTCGACTCCGGCGCGCACGGCTGCCTGCTCAAGGACGTCGCGGGCACCGATCTCGTCGCCGCGCTGCGCCGCGTCCTGCGTGGTGAGCGCGTGGTCGACCCGCGCATCCTCCCCGACGACGGCCAGCGTTCCGACGCACTCGCCCGCAGCGGCCTGACGCGGCGCGAGTACGAGGTGCTGCGGCTAGCCGCCCAGGGCCAGACCAACCCCGAGATCGCCGAATCGACCGGCCTCGCCCGCAACACCGTCAAGACGTATCTGCAGTCCGCGCTGCACAAACTCGGTGCGCGCAACCGCGTCGAAGCCATCGGCAAGGCCTCCGAGGCCGGGCTGCTCTAGCGCCTTCACGTGTCCGTTTCGTGTCCCTGACCCTCTCCAGGTGGGGGTGTTTCGGGGCCGGACCCGAACAGAGGATGACCGCCACCGAGCGGTGACTCGGGTCACACGATCGAAGGAGATCGCTTGCTGAGCGTCCGAGAGCTGCGGGTGCGTTATGGCCGGTCAGTCGCCGCACTGCACGGCATAGACCTCGACGTGTCACCCGATGGGGTGGTCGCGGTGCTGGGCAGCAACGGGGCCGGGAAGTCGACGCTGCTGCGGGCCATCTCGGGCACCCTGCGCATGCACCGCGGCTCGATCGCGGGCGGCGACATCCGCTACGACGGCAAGCCGCTGGGCAAGCTCGATCCGGCCGCGATCGTGCGGCTCGGTGTCGTCGGGGTGCCGGAAGGCCGCCAGGTTTTCGCGCGGATGACGGTCGACGAGAATCTCCGCGCCGGCGGCATCGGCGCCAAGTCGGCCGAACTGCGGGCGGCCGCCCGCCGCCGCGTACACGAGCTGTTCCCCGTGCTCGCCGAGCGTGCCAAGCAGCGCGCCGGGCTGCTTTCGGGCGGTGAGCAGCAGATGCTCGCCATCGGCCGCGCGCTGATGTCCGGGCCGAAGCTGCTGCTGCTCGACGAACCGTCGCTCGGCCTCGCGCCTCAGGTGGTCGAACGGATCGGCAAGATCATCCGCGAGATCCACGCCCAGGGCACCGCCGTCGTGCTGGTCGAGCAGAACGCGGTCATGGCGCTGAACGTCGCCGATCACGCGATCGTGCTCGAAGTCGGACGCGTCGCGCTCGCCGGGACGACCGCGGAACTCGCGCGCAGCGAAGACGTCCAGCGCCTCTACCTCGGCGGGCATGCCGAATCGCAGGCCACGGCCGACGCGGAGGCACGCGACGCCGAGATCCAGCGCGCCCGGTCGCGCGGGCTGACGAGGTGGGCGGGATGACCGCGCAGACCCCGCCACCGCTCGAGATCGAGAACGTGACACTCAGCTTCGGTGGCATCCACGCGCTCGACGACGTCTCGTTCACCGTCGAACCCGGCTCACTGCACGCGCTGATCGGCCCGAACGGGGCCGGGAAGTCCAGCTGCTTCAACGTGATCTGCGGTGTGTACCGCGCGAACTCCGGCCAGGTCCGGCTCGGCGACACCGTCCTTTCCGGACTCCCGGCGCACAAGCTCGCCGGGCTCGGCGTCGGCCGCGCGTTCCAGAACGCGGCGCTGTCACCCGGATCGACCGTGCTCGACAACGTCATGCTCGGCCGCCATTCACTGACCAAGGGCGGGTTTCTGGCCTGCGGCCTGCGGCTCACCCGCAAGACCGAACGCAAGCACGCGGCACGCGCCGCCGAGATCTGCGACTTCCTCGGCATCGGCGACCTGGTGCACACCCCGGTCGGCGCGCTGCCGTACGGCGCGATCAAACGCGTCGACATCGCGCGTGCGCTCGCGGTCGAGCCGGTGCTCCTGCTGCTCGACGAACCGGCCGCCGGCATGAACGCCTCGGAGACCGCGGAGCTCGCCAGCACCATCCGCGAGGTGCGCGACGAACTCGGCATCTCGATCCTGCTCGTCGAACACGACATGGGCCTGGTGATGGGCATCGCGGACCGGGTGACCGTCCTCGACTTCGGCAAGCGCATCGCCGACGGCACGCCGTCCGAGGTCCAAGCCGATCCGAACGTCGTCAAGGCTTACCTTGGAGTCGAAGCGTGAACACCTTCCTGCAGCTCTTGGTGAACGGACTCGGCAAAGGCGCGGTGTTCGCGTTGCTGGCGCTGGGTTTCGTCATCATCTTCAAGGCCACCGAGGTGGTCAATTTCGCGCACGGCTCGCTGGTGCTGTTCGGCGGCTATCTGGTCGTGGTCACCCGCGACGCGCTCGGCTGGGCCGGCGCCTCGCTGGTCGGCGTGCTCGGCGCCGGCCTGATCGCGCTGGTGCTCGAACGGGTGTTGCTGTCACGCTCGCGCAACGCGGGCCCGGACAGCCTCGCGCTGCTGACCATCGGCGTCGACGTGATCATCACCGAGGAGATCGTGCGGCGGCTCGGCGTCACCGTGCCGTTCCTCGGCGAGGCCTGGGACGCGAAGCCGTTCCAGCTGGGCGGGATCACGCTCTTCCGGACGCACGTGGTCGCCCTGGTCGTCGCGACCGTGCTGATCACCGCGTTCGCGCTCGCGTTCAAGTACTCCGACTGGGGCGTGGCGATGCGCGCGCAGGCGGAGAACCGGGAAGCCGCCGCGTTGATGGGCATCCGCAGCTCACGTGTCACCGCGACGGCCTGGCTGGTCGCCGGGTTGCTCGCCGGGGTCGCGGTGCTGTTCATCGCGACCCAGGACTTCTCCGGCGCCGGGCTTTCGCGGGGCACGCACTCGATCGCGCTCGCCGCGTTCCCCGCCGCCATCCTCGGCGGGCTCGACTCGACCGCGGGCGCGGTGGTCGGCGGGATCGTGGTCGGCGTGGTCGAAGCGCTGTCCGCGCAGTACATCTCTTTTGATTTTTCAAAGAGCGCGGTGTTCCTGGTCATGCTGGTGGTGCTCGTGGTGCGCCCGTCGGGATTGTTCGGAACCAGGGAGAGCACCCGTGTCTGAGACCGCCGTGAAACCACCCGAGATAGTTCCGGCTCAAGGCAGTCTGCCGAAACGGCCGTCCCGTTGGCTGCGCATGGTCGCCTGGATCGCTTTGCTGGTAGTCCTGCTCGCACTTCCTCTCTATCTCGACGCCGCCTGGCTGAAAGCCGGGCAGTACATGATGATCGGCGCGGTCGGCGCCATCGGACTGACCCTGCTGGTCGGGCAAGCCGGACAGCTTTCCTTGGCGCACGCGTTCTTCCTGCTCGCGGGCGCGACCAGCTACACCGTCCTCGCCGGACCGACCGGCGACGCACGGGTGACCGGGCTCGGCCTCACGCCCGAACTCGCGCTGATCGGCGCGGTCGTGATCAGCGCCGCGCTGGGACTGGCGTTCGCCCCGGTCGCGGGCAGGCTCAGGGGCATTTATCTCGGTGTCGCCTCGCTTTCCTTGGTGTTCCTCGGTCTCTATCTCGGGCAGTCGGCGGAAAAGCTGACCGGCGGCACGTCCACCGGGCGCGCGCCCGCCCAGTTCTCACTGTTCGGTTTCCCGTTCGGCAATGGCGGGCCGCAGGTGGAAATCCTCGGCGTGCCACTGCGGCAGGCCGAACGCGGCTGGTATCTCTTCCTCGCGCTCACGATCATCGCGTTCGTCGTCGCCACCGGCGCGGTCAAGGGCCGCGTCGGCCGGTCGTGGCGAGCGGTGCGGGACAACGAAGCCGCGGCCTCGGTCATGGGCGTCAGCGTCACGCGCGCGAAGGCGGGCGCGTTCGCCGTCTCCTCGGCGTACGCGGGCCTCGCGGGCGCGATGACCGTGCTGTGGTTCGACATCCTCAAACCGGATGAGAGTGAGTACGGCACTTACGGCATCAACACTTCGATCGCCTTTCTCGCGATGGTGATCATCGGCGGGCTCGGCTCGGTGCCGGGCGCGGTGGTGGGCGCGCTGATCGTCAACGGCCTGCCGCAGATCCTTTCCTTGTATTCGGCCGATCTCGGCTGGTTCACCGGCACCGGCGGCGGTGCGCTCTCCCCCATTCTCATCAGCTCGTTCGTCTATGGCGCGGCGATCATCCTCGTTGTGCTGTTCGAACCCGGCGGCCTCGCCGCGATCGGCCGCCGGATCACCGCGCGCACCACCACAAAAGAGGAGCAGGAACGATGAAACGCTCACCACTCGCAGCGTCGCTGACTTTGGCCGCGCTGCTGGCCGTCACGGCGTGCAGCACGAAAGCGAGCGACTCCGGTTCCTCCGGCTCGGACAACTCGGGTGTCAAGACCGACAAAGGCGTCACCTCCTCGGACATCACCCTAGGCGTGATGACCGACAAAACCGGGGTCTTCAAGAACCTGGGGCTGGGGGTGACCCAGGGAAACGAGTTGTGGGCCAAGGACTTCAACGACGCGGGCGGTGCTTGCGGGCGCAAGGTGAAACTCGAAACCGTCGACCACGGCTACAAGGCCGACGCCGCCAAGACGCTCTATCCGCAGATCGAACCGAAGGTGCTCGGTTTCGTGCAGCTGCTCGGTTCCCCGGTCGTCGCGGCACTCAAGCAAAACCTGTCCTCGGACAAACTGACCGCGGCGCCCGCTTCGTGGTCTTCGGAACTGCTCGACAACCCGTACGTGATGATCGTCGGGACGACCTACGACGTCGAGATCATCGACGGCCTTTCATACCTCCAGGAACAGGGCCAGCTCAAGGACGGCGACCAGATCGCGCACATCTACATCGACGGCGAGTACGGCGCGAACGGCCTGCGCGGCTCACGCTTCTACGCCGAGAAGCACGGGCTGAAGGTCAAGGAAGTCAAGATCACCTCGACCGACGCGGACCTGTCCAACATCGTGACCGGACTCAAGGGTGACGGCGTCAAGCTCATCGTGCTGACCACGACGCCCACCCAGACCGGCTCCACTTTGGCCTCGAACAAGGCACTCGGGCTCAACGTCCCGGTGCTGGGCAACAACCCGACCTTCGACCCCGCGCTGCTGAAGAGCCCCGCGGCGGCCGCGCTGGACAAGCTGACCGTGGTCGCGAGCAGCGTGCCGTTCTCCGCGGACATCCCGAAGGCCAAAGAGGTCGCCACGAAGTACAAGGCGGCCTACAAGGAGGTTCCCAACGGCGGAACCCCCTACGGCTACGCGGTCGGCGAGGTCTGGGGCTCCGTGCTCAAGAAGGCTTGCGAGAACAAGGACCTCACCCGCGACGGCATCCAGGCCGCGCTGAAGCAGACCACATCGGCCGACACCGGCAACCTGGTCGCGCCGCTCGACTTCTCGAAGCCGGGCGCCCCCGCCACCCGCCAGGTCTACGCGGCGACGCCGGACGCCACCGCCGAAGGCGGCCTGCGCTACGTCAAGCAGCTCTTCGCCGCCCCCGAGGCCGCCACCTACGTGGCACCCCACCAGAAGTAGCGCCAACAGGGGTGGGGGGGGGGTTGGGGGGGGGGGGGGGTAGCACGATGAACAACCACCAAAAAGAAAAAAAACAAACGAGC
>NZ_JBHWEB010000020.1:0-50281 GCF_042734395.1 Amycolatopsis sp. NPDC059657
TTTTCCTGTGCGGGTTTTTTTTTTTTTTTTTATTATCCCCCTTTCTCCGGGCCGCCCCCCCCCCGCCCCCCCCGCCGCGCCGCCCGCCGCCCCCCCCCCCCCCGCCGCGGTGATCCCGACCGAGAACCCGGCCAGAGGCAGCACTTCGGTCATGGCGACCCCACGTGCACCACGCCGTTGACGACGCGCACGGGGTAGGTCTGCACGGACACGCCGTCCTCGTCGAGGCATCGCCCCGTCTCGAGGTCGAACTGCTGCTTGTAGATCGGCGACGCGACCACCGGGACACCGGCGCTGTCGCCGACGATCCCCCGCGACAGCACGGCGGCGCCACTGAACGGGTCCACATTGGACAAACCGAAGAAGTCCTTGCCGGTACGGAAGATCGCCACCTGTGTCCCGTCGGCCAGCAGCGCGGCGACGCCGGCGCCGGTGGGCACCTCGCCTGCCGGGCACACGGCGACCCAGGATCGCTCCACGGAAACGGTCATCGTCCCACCACCTCGGGAATGCCCAGCATGACCGGGACCTTCTGCTCCCGCTCGGTGCGGAAGGCGATGCTCGGGTCCGGCACACCGGGCGCGTTGACGAACGAGCTGAACCGCGCCAGCTTCTCGGGGTCGTCGAGCACGCCGCGCCACTCGTCGGCGTAGGTGCCGACGTGCTCGGCCATCGCCGCGTCCAGCTCGGCGCAGATGCCGAGACTGTCGTCGACGATCACCTCGCGCAGGTGATCGAGCCCGCCTTCGAGCTCCTCGATCCACGGCGCCGTGCGCTGCAGCCGGTCGGCCGTGCGGATGTAGAACATCAGGAACCGGTCGATCACCTTGATCAGTGTCTCGCTGTCCACATCGGACACGATCAGGTCGGCGTGCCTCGGCGTCGTGCCGCCATTGCCGCCGACGTAAAGGTTCCAGCCCTTCTCGGTGGCGATGACGCCGAAGTCCTTGCTGCGTGCCTCCGCGCACTCCCGCGCGCAGCCCGAAACCGCGGACTTGAGCTTGTGCGGCGACCGCAGGCCCCGGTAACGCAGTTCCAGCTCGATCGCCATGCCGACGCTGTCCTGCACGCCGTACCGGCACCACGTCGACCCGACACAGGATTTGACCGTGCGCAACGCTTTCCCGTACGCGTGCCCGGATTCGAACCCGGCGTCCACCAGCCGCCGCCAGATCTGCGGCAGCTGGTCGACGGTCGCGCCGAACAGGTCGATCCGCTGACCGCCGGTGATCTTCGTGTACAGCCCGAAGTCACGTGCGACCTCGCCGATCACGATCAGCTTCTCCGGCGTGATCTCCCCGCCGGGGATCCGCGGCACCACGGAGTACGTGCCGTTGCGCTGCATGTTCGCCAGGTACTTGTCATTGGTGTCCTGCAGCCCGGCCTGCTCGCCGTCGAGGATGTGCCCGTTGCCCAGCGAGGCCAGGATCGACGCGACCGCCGGCTTGCAGATCGCACAGCCCGCGCCCGTGCCGTGCTTGCGGATCAGCTCGCTGAACCGGTCGATCCTGGTCGCGCGCACGATCTCGAACAGCTCGGCACGCGACTGCGTGAAGTGCTCGCACAAGGCCTTCGACTGCTCGACGCCGCACGCGGTCAGCAGCTTGCCCAGCAACGGCACGCAGGAACCGCACGCGGTGCCCGCCCTGGTGCAGGCCTTGACCTTGGCGACCGAGTCGCAACCCTCGCCGATCGCGTGCGTGATCGCGCCCTTGGTCACCGCGTTGCAGGAACAGATCTGCGCGGCGTCCGGCAGCGCGTCGACGCCGATCGCCGCGCCGGAGGCTCCCGCGCTCGAGATGATCGAGGCCGGATCGGCGGGCAGCCGCTCGCCGACGAGCGCGCGCAAGGTGTTGTACTCGCTCGCGTCGCCGACCAGCACGCCGCCGAGCAGCGTCTTGGTGTCGTCGGAGACCACGAGCTTCTTGTAGGTCCCGCCGACCGCGTCGTTGACGACGACCTCGAGCGCGCCCTCGGTCGCCGCGTGCGCGTCGCCGAAGCTCGCCACGTCGACGCCCATCAGCTTCAGCTTGGTGGAGGTGTCCGGGTCGGGGAAGGTCGCCTCGCGCCCGGTGAGCTGCGCGGCGACCACCTCGGCCATCGCGTAGCCCGGCGCGACGATGCCGTAGACCTTGCCTTCGACGGCCGCGCATTCGCCGATGGCGTAGATGTTCTCGTCGCTGGTGCGGCAGCTCCGGTCGACGAGGATGCCGCCGCGCTGGCCGAGGTCCAAACCGGACTCGCGGGCCAGGTCGTCACGCGGGCGGATGCCCGCGGAGAACACCACGAGGTCGAGGTCCAGCTCGGTCCCGTTGCCCAGCCTGGCGAACAGGCGATCGCCGTCGGCCTCGATCGCGTCGGTCGAAGTTCCCGTGTGGACGGTCACGTCGAGCCCGGTGATCAGCCGCCGCAGCAGCCCGCCGCCGCCCTCGTCGACCTGCAGCGGCATCAGCCGCGGCCCCATCTCGACGACGTGCGGCGACAAACCCATGTCCCGCAACGCCTTCGCGGCCTCCAAGCCGAGAAGACCACCACCGACGACCATCGCGGACCGGCGCCCGCGACCGGGCCTGGATGCCCGTTCACGGATCGCGTCGAGGTCCTCGATGGTCCGGTAGACGAACACGCCCGGCAGGTCGTGGCCCTTGACCGGCGGCACGAACGGCCGCGAGCCGGTGGCCAGCACCAGCGCGTCGTACGCCTGCTCGAACCCGGCCGCGGTGACGACCGTCTTGCGCTCGCGGTCGACCCGGACCACCGGGTCGCCGAGCCGGAGTTCGACGCGCCGGTCGCCCTCGTAGTCCGCTCCGGGCATCGCGAGCTTGGCCGCGTCCCAGCCGTCCACATAGGACGTCAGGGCGACCCGGTCGTAGGCGGGGCGGCGTTCCTCGCCCAGCACGACCACCCGCCAGGCTCCGGCCAGGTCGTCGGCGCGTACGGCCTCGACCAGCCGGTGCGCGACCATGCCATGTCCAGCGACTACCAGGGTCTTCATGATGCTCAGACCTCCGCTCCGGCGAGTGCCAGTCCTCGGGTGCTCGTGACGGTCGAGGGCTGCTTGCGGAGGTAGACCGCCCAGGTCACCACGAAGCAGACCCCATAGAAGGCCAGGAAGCCGATGAACGCGGGCACGCCGCTCTTGGCGCTCGCGAACGACTCACGGAAGGCCAGGTTGATGAACAGCCCGCCCAGCGCGCCGACCGCGCCGGCAAGCCCGATGAGCGCGCCGGAAAGCTTGCGTGCCTTGAGAAGTTCCGTGGTCTCGTCCGCGCCTGCCTCGATCGCGACCTTCGCCTTGGCGCGGAAGATCGCCGGGATCATCTTGTACGTCGAACCGTTGCCGACGCCCGTCAGTACGAAAAGGACGATGAACGCGATCGTGAACAGCGCCAGTGACTTCGCGTTCGACGCGATGATCAGCACGACCGTCGCCGAGCCCATCAGCGCGAAGGTGCCGAAGGTGACCTTGCCGCCGCCGAGCCGGTCGGACAGCCAGCCGCCGACCGGGCGGGACAGCGAACCCAGCAGCGGGCCGAGGAACGTCACCGCGACCGCCTGCAGCGGCGTGCGGCCGAACTGGTTCTGCAGCACCAGCCCGAACGCGAAGCTGTAGCCGATGAACGAACCGAAGGTACCGATGTAGAGGAACGACATCACCAGCGAGTGCGGGTCCTTGATCACCTCGCGCATCGCCTTGGTGTCACCGCGCACGGTCGACAGGTTGTCCATGTACAGCCACGCGAGCACGGCGGCGACCACCACGAGCGGGATGTAGATGTAGAGCACCAGCCGGGGCTGCGCGGCGCCGACCGTGCCGATCACCAGCAGGCCGACCAGCTGGACCGCCGCCACGCCGAGGTTGCCGCCACCGGCGTTGAGGCCGAGCGCCCAGCCCTTGCGCTTCTCCGGGAAGAAGGTGTTGATGTTCGTCATCGACGACGCGAAGTTGCCGCCGCCGACACCGCCGAGCGCGGCGACGATCATCAGCGTGCTCAGCGAGACGCCGGGTTCCAGCACGATCGCCGCGAGGATCGTCGGGATCAGCAACAGGACCGCGCTGATGACCGTCCAGTTGCGGCCGCCGAACCGCGCCACCGCGAAGGTGTACGGCAGCCGCATCAGCGCGCCGACCGCGGTCGGCGTCGACACCAGCAGGAACTTGTCTGCGGCGGTGAACCCGTAGTCCTTGCCCATGAACAGGACCATGACCGACCACAGTGTCCACACCGAGAACCCGATGTGCTCGGCCAAGATCGAGAACCAGAGGTTGCGCGAGGCCACCTTCTTACCGGTGGATTCCCAGAACTGTTCGTTCTCTGGTTCCCAGTGCTCGATCCAGTGCGAGCCGGTCCTGCTGCCCATGCCATTCTCCTTCGTCGTCACTGGGAACCGAGCCAATCGGCGATCCCGCGGACCGCGTCGCCGCAGCCACCGCAGCCGGTCGTCGCGCGGGTCGCGGTCGCCAGCTCGGCCACCGAACAGGCGCCGGACTTCCACGCCTCGATGAGCCTGCCCTTGGTCACGGTGTTGCAGCGGCACACCACCGCGGACGCGGGCAGGTCGGCCGGGCTCGACGCCGGTGTCGAGACTCCGGGCAAAGATCGTCCTAAGAGGACACTTAACCGATCCACGGGCACCGGTGTCCCGCGGTCGTAAAGCTGGGTGATGGTCGCGGCCGCGTCAGGGATGCCGAGCATGATCGCGCCGGCCACCTTGTCCTTGCGCACCACGAGTTTCGCGTAGCGGCCGCCCGCCGGGTCCGCGAAGCAGAGCACCTCGGACTGCTGGTCGCCGACCTCGGCGCCGACCTCGCCGAGCGACGCGAGATCGATGCCGCGCGCCTTCAGGCGGGTCACGACCGAGGTGCCCCGGTACCGGGCACGCATGTCGGTGCCGGTCAGCAGATCCGCCAGCGTTTCGGCCTGCTCCCAAGCGGGCTGCACGAGCCCGGAGATCGTGCCGGGATGCTGCGCGCAGTCGCCGATCGCGTGGATGCGGCCGTCGCTGGTGCGCAGCGCGTCGTCGACCAGCACGCCGCGGTCGACCTCGAGCCCGGCTTCGACGGCCAGCGCGGTGTCCGCGCGGACACCCGCCGAAACCACGACCAGGTCAGCCGGGACGTGACTGCCGTCGTCGAGCTTCAGTCCGTCGCCGGGAAGATACCGTGCCGCGCTCGCGCCGAGGCGGAAGTCGATGCCGAGCTTTTCCAGTGAACGCACCAGAACCTGGCTCGCTCCGGGGTCGAGCTGGCGTTCCATGATCGTCGGCAACGGGTGCACGACCGTGACGAAGTTGCCGCGACCGGCGAGCCCGCGCGCGGCTTCGAGGCCGAGCAGCCCGCCGCCGAGCACGGCCACCGGGGCGCCGAACTTGGCCGCTTCGAGGATGCGGTCGCAGTCGTCCAGCGTGCGGAACGCGACGACGTCCTTGCCGAGTTCGAGCCCCTCGACCGGCGGCAGCCACGGCCTGCTGCCCGTCGCCAGCACGAGCACGTCATAGTCCACTGTGGAGTAGTCGCCGAGCACGACCTGGCGCGCGGACCGGTCGATGCTCGTCACGCGGGTGCCGACACGCAGGTCGACACCGGCCTTGTCCGCCCAGCCTTCGTCATGCAGGCGAACGGTTTCCGGGCGCATCGTCCCGGCGACGACCGCCGAGAGCAGCACCCGGTTGTAGGCGTGGTGCGGTTCTTCGCCGATGACGGTCAGCGTGACCCGCGCACCGTCGGGGTCACGGCGGCGGATCTCGTCGGCCAGCCGCGCGCCCGCCATGCCGTAGCCGAGTACGACGACCTTGCGTGGACTCATGCCGGATCCTCCTCGTCACGGGACAGGGAAACCGCACACACCTTGAACTCGGGCATCCGGCTGATCGGGTCGAGCGCGGGATTGGTGATCAGGTTCGCCCGCTGCGCGCCGGGGAAGTGGAACGGCAGGAACACGACGTCCGGCCGCATCGACGCGACCGCGCGCACGCGCGCCCGCGTCTCGCCGCGCCGCGACTTCACCAGCGCCCAGTCCCCTTCGGACAGTCCGGCCCGCGCGGCGGTGTCGGGGTGCACTTCGACGAACACCTCGGGCACCGCCCGGTTCAGCTCGTCGACCAGCCGGGTCTGCGCACCGGATTGGTAATGCTGCAACACCCGGCCGGTGGTGGCCTGCAAGGGAAACTCGTCATCGGTCGGCTCGGCGGGCCCGGAATGGTCGACCGCGACGAACCGAGCGAGCCCGTCGGCGTGCGCGAACCGGTCGAGGAACATCCTCGGCGTGCCAGGATGATCGACTTCCGGCACGGGCCAGTACAACGCCTCACCGGCACGCAGGCGCTCGTAACTGACCCCGGAATAGTCCGCGAGGCCACCCCGCGAAGCCTCACGGAGCTCGGTGAACACCGTCTCGGCGTCCGTGGGGAACCGGCCCTCGGGCTGGCCGAGCAGCGCGGCGAGCCCGGCGATCACGTCGAGGTCGGTGCGCACGCCCGCGGGCGGGGTGACGGCACGTTTCCTCAGCAGGACCCGGCCTTCGAGATTGGTCATCGTGCCGTCCTCCTCGGCCCACTGGGTCACCGGGAGCACGACGTCCGCGAGCGCGGCCGTCTCCGACAGCACGAGATCCGCGACCACGAGCAGATCCAAGGCGGCGAGCCGGTCCGCGATGTGCGCGGCGTGCGGCGCGGACACGACCAGGTTGCTGCCGAAGACCATCAAGGCTTTGGGGCCGTTTTCGGTACCGAGCGCGTCGAGCAGTTCGTAGGCCGACCGGCCGGGGCCCGGCAGTGAATCCGCGGGCACGCCCCACACACCGGCGACGTGTTCGCGCGCGGCGGGGTCGTCGATCTTGCGGTAGCCGGGCAGCTGGTCGGCTTTCTGGCCGTGCTCACGCCCGCCCTGGCCGTTGCCCTGACCGGTGATGCAGCCGAACCCGGAACCTTTGCGGCCCGGCAGGCCCAGCGCGAGCGCCAGATTGATCCACGCGGTGACCATGTCGGCGCCGCGCGCGTGCTGTTCGGTACCGCGTGCGGTGAGGATGTACGCGTTGCGTGCGGCCGCGAGCCTGGCGGCGACCCGGCGCTGGTCGGCGGCGGACACCCCGGTGACGCGTTCGGCCCGTTCCGGCCACCACTGGGCGACGACCCGCCACATGTCTTCGAAGCCGGCGGTTCGCGAGTCCACATAGGACTGGTCGAGGTGGCCGTCGGCGACGACCGCGTGCAGGATTCCCAGCGCCAGCGCCAAATCCGTACCAGGAGCGGGAGCCAGGTGCAGGGCCGCCAGTTCCGCGGTAGCGGTACGCCTCGGGTCGACGACGATGAGTTCACTGCCACGCAGGTGCTGGGTGAACGGCGGCATCGTCTCGGCCGGGTTCGCGCCGATGAGCAGCACGACATCGGCCTCGGCGAGATCCGTGACAGGGAACGGCATCCCCCGGTCGAGCCCGAACGCCCGGTTGCCCGCCGCCGCGGCCGACGACATACAGAACCGGCCGTTGTAGTCGATCTGCGACGTGCCGAGCGCCACCCTGGCGAATTTCCCCAGCAGATAAGACTTCTCGTTGGTCAGCCCGCCGCCGCCGAACACGGCCACCGAATCCGCGCCGGAATCGGCACGCAGCTGAGTGAGCCTGCGAGCGATCAGGCCGAGCGCGTCGTCCCAGCTCGAGGGCACCAGCTCGCCGTCCACCCGCACGAGCGGGGTGGTCAGCCTGGCCGGTGAGTTCAGGAGGGCGCCGGAGGTCCAGCCCTTCTGGCAGAGCCCGCCCGCGTTGGTCGGGAACTGGCGGGGCTGGACGTCGCTGCCGCGCAGGCTCATCCCGCACTGCAGTGCGCAGTACGGGCAGTGCGTAGCCACAGCGGTGGTCGGCACAACGGTCGCGGTCACAAGCGTGACGCTAAGCAGCGCTTGTTACCTGGAAATGCCCTTATGTTTCAGGGAGTTGACATTGCCTGCCGCCGCAGCGCCTCACATCGTGAGAAACAGCGTGCTGGATGTCACACGAGTTCGCTGACCTCACGCGCCGCGGCACGCAATCCGTCCAGCGCCGCACGCGTCGACCTGGGGTTCAGCGCGTGCGCGGCGAGCCGGAACAAGATCGCCCGCAACAGCAGCTGTGGCCATTCGGGCAGATGCGCCCAGCGATGCAACAACTGGATGTCGGCGCCGCCCCACGCGATCGCGTCGACCGCCACCACGGCCGCGCCCCACTCGGCAGGCCGGAAATAAGGGACGAAGTCGACGATTCCGGGCGCGGCCTTGCCCGAGTAGACGACGCTGGCGAGCAGGTCGCCGTGGACCACCTGGTCCGGCAGCTTGACCGGACGGCGCGCGCCGGCGAGCACCTCGAACCAGCGGCCGCCCCTGGTCTCCTCCAGCGGCACTTCCAGCTCGCCCCACGCGACGCGGTCGGCGACGGCCTCGGGTTCGTCGCGGGTGGCCAGGAAGGACGGGCGCGAGAGCCGCGCCGTCGCCTGATGCAGCTTCACCGCGGCGAGCACGGTCTCGTCCGCGCGAGGTTCCGGTGTGCCAGGCACGTACTTGTTCGCGGCCCAGCCCGCGACGATCCAGCGTCCGTCCGAAGCGCGCACCGGCCGCGCGATCCGCAGGTCCGGCGCTTCGATCAGCTCCAGCGCCCGCGCCGACCAGACGGCACGGCTCTTGTCGGCCACGGGTTTCACCACGATGTCGCCACACCGCCAGACCGTCCCGCCAGGCAACGGCTCCAGCTCGGCCGGATGAGCGCCGAATGCCGAGCAGACATGCTCCGGGGGACTCTGATGTCTGACGACCACGGCCACACACGTTACCTCGCGGACGGCTCCACGAAAGAGAACGAACCAGCGTCCCCGCAGTTGAGTAGACCTACGGATGCACGGGGACCGCGAGGCCCGACAAGATGCCCGCATGAACATCACCAGGGCGAGCTGGGTGCAGCTTGCCTCACTGTGGGGAGCGGCCGTCCTCGTACTCGTGACGGCGGGCTGGCTGCTGTTGCTCGCCGGATTCTTCGGCTCGCCGCTGCTGGCGGCGCCGGTGCCGTTCGTGCTGGTCGGCACGGCATACGGGCTCGGCTCGGCCTTCCCGTCCGCGTCGCGGCTGACCGAGAACAACGGCAGCCGCCTGCTGTGGGCCTGTTTGGTCGGACTCCTCGGCTTGGCGGGCACGTTCTTCGTGTTCGCCGCCTTCGACGCCGCGGACATCGACCATCTGCCGTGGGTGGCGATCATCCTGTGCGGGCTGCCTTATCCGCTGGTCGCGGGCATCCTCGCGACTCCGTGGCCGTTCCGCGCGGGCGCCGCCGCGCTCACGGCCGCGCTGATCGTGTTCGGCGTCTGGCTCCCGGTGAGCCGCGACAAGCCGGCGTCGACGGGCGACCGGTTCGCGGAAATGGTCCACGACGTCTTCATCCCGCACAAAGCGAAGCAGATCAAGTTCGATTTCCGGAGCTGATACGGCAAGGGCACGTTTGAAATGTTGAGCATTTCAAACGTGCCCTTGCCGAACTCGAGATCAGTAGGTCGGCAGGCTCTGGTCGATCTGCCTGGCCCAGGCGAGTACGCCACCACCGAGGTGGGTCGCATCCTTGAACCCGGCCTGGTGCAGCGCGGCCAGCGCCTCGGCCGAGCGCGCGCCCGACTTGCAGTGCAGGACGATCGGCTTGTCCTGCGGCAGCTCCGCGAGCGCCTCGCCCGAGAGGATCCGGTCCTTCGGGATGAGCGTCGCGCCCTTGATGTTCACGATCTCGTACTCGTGCGGCTCGCGGACGTCGATCAGCGCGAAGTCCTCGCCGCTGTCGAACTTGGCCTTGAGCTCTGCGGGGGTGATCGTGCTGCCCGCGGCGGCGTTGGCCGCCTCGTCGGACACCACGCCGCAGAACGCGTCGTAGTCGATCAGCTCGGTGATCTTCGGGGTCTCCGGGTCCTTGCGGATCTTGACCTCGCGGTACTTCATCTCCAGCGCGTCGTAGCTGATCAGCCGCCCGAGCAGCGGCTCACCGATGCCGGTGATGAGCTTGATCGCCTCGTTCACCATGATCGAGCCGATCGACGCGCACAGCACGCCCAGCACCCCACCCTCGGCGCACGACGGGACCATGCCGGGAGGCGGCGGCTCCGGGTAGAGGTCGCGGTAGTTGAGGCCCTTGCCGTTCGGCGCGTTCTCCCAGAACACGCTGACCTGGCCCTCGAACCGGAAGATCGAGCCCCACACGTAGGGCTTGCCCAGCAGCACGGCGGCGTCGTTCACCAGGTAGCGCGTGGCGAAGTTGTCGGTGCCGTCGACGATCAGGTCGTAGTCGGCGAAGATCTCCAGCGCGTTCGTGCTGTCGAGGCGGTCCGTGTGCAGGTAAACCTTGACGAACGGGTTGACCTCGGCGATCGACTCCTGCGCCGAAGCGGCCTTGAGCTTGCCGATATCGGACTGGCCGTGGATCACCTGACGGTGCAGGTTCGACTCGTCGACCTCGTCGAAGTCGACGATGCCGAGCGTGCCGACACCGGCGGCGGCGAGGTACAGCAGCGCGGGGCTGCCGAGGCCACCGGCGCCGATGACCAGGACCTTCGCGTTCTTCAGCCGTTTCTGCCCGGTCACCCCGACGTCGGGAATGATCAGGTGACGGCTGTAGCGAGCCACCTCTTCCTTGGTGAGCTCGGCGGCCGGCTCAACGAGCGGCGGCAGCTTGCCAGACATCCGGGTCCTCCATATCGCGCGTTATCGCGTTCGCATCCCAGTATGTCTAACGCGCGCGGGCAAGCCGTACTTCCCGTTGCCCACTTCGTGGGATTCAAGCGCCGGGCTTGCCAGAGGGATTAGGCCACGCGTTGGGCTTGCAGACCTTGCCGTCAGCGGGCACCTTGCCCTTGTCACCACCGGGGATGTTGTTCAGCTTCTCGACGTAGTCGTTCGCGACGCCGAAGGACTGCTGCATCATCACCGGCGCGAGCCCGCCGTTCTCGGCGCAGCCGACGTGCTTGCCGCCGAGCGCGTGGCCGACCTCGTGGTTGATCGCGTACGCGCGATAGCCGCTCAGGTCGGTCTCCCACGCCTTCGCGCCGCGGATCCACCTGGCCACGTTGATGATCACCCGGCCGGCACTGCTGCGGTAGCAGGAGGCCTCGAACTTGATCTGGTAGCCGCACAGGTCCGCACGATGTGAGGTGTTCGGGCTGGTCAGGCTGACCTTGAAGCTGGGGTTGGGGAAGTTCGCGTCGACACGCTGCAGGGTGTACTTCCCGGTGCCGATCCAGCTCTGCTGGCTCGACAGGGTGTTCTGCACCGAGGCCGCGAAACTGTCGTCGCCCTGGTAGGTGGCCGGATCGAGGCCGTCCTCCGCCTCGATCGTGTAGGTGAACAGCGCGCCGCCGGTGCCCTTCTTCTCCGGCGGCGGGCCAGTGAGCGGGATGGCGTGCCAGGTGCCCTTGCCGGACTCGGTGATCGGATTGCCGTCCGGCAACTCGGCCGTGTCCACCTTGAGGTCGATCGGCGCAGGCGGGTTTTCGACCAGCACATCGCCGCCGTTGCCGTCCCCCGAGCCGTCGCCTGCGCCGGCTGCGGCACCCGAGGTCTGCCCGGCCGCCTCGCTGACGGGCTCCGCCGGGCCGCTGGCGGTCCGGAACACGACGAGCACGGTCAGCACGACCAGGATCGGCACGGCGTACATGCGCCAGCCGTAGACCTTGCCGAGTTTGGAGAGCTTGCTCTTGTCAGCGGGCCTTCGCTTCGGAGGCTCCGCCTTGGGCTCCCAGGCCGCCGTCAGCGGCTGCGCGGATGTGCGGCGGGAACCGGGGCTGTAGCGCTCCTCGGTGACCCGCGAGGTGCTCGCGCGCTGGCTCGGCCGGTACTGACCGGTGTGCGGTGCGCGGCGCTGAGCCGACGGATACTGAGCCCGCCGTTCCTCGCCTCGCGCATCCTTCGTCACCCGGTCCACGCACCAAGAGTGCCATAACCAAACCGTGATGCTTCGAGCGACTGGCGGAATACCGAAGGAATGATATTCACTCGAATGGGCTACCAAGTCCTATTTTCGACACTTTCCCACATGCCCAGAACGGCCCTCGCTACGGCAACCGGGCGTTCCATCTGGGCCACATGGCCAGTTCGGGGTAGAACGAGTAGCCGCGCGTGCGGCAGGGCCTCGGCGGTGCGCACGGCGCGTTTGGCGGAGATCACTCGGTCGTGGATCCCCCACACGACCAGGGTGGGAACGGTCACACTCCGCGCGACCGACCACAGCGAGGCCTCGCCGCGAGCGGTCCAGGTCCGGAAGATCCCGAAAGTACTGCGGGCGAGCGCGGGCGTCGCCCATTTGAACTCGGCACGCTCGCTGTGTTCGGCTTCGAGTTCATCGAGCCGGCTCTCGGCGAAGACGTCCGGCTCGGCGTAGCAGAGCTTGATGACCTGCCTGGCCCGCTCACGCGGACCGAGCGCGGCGAGCTGTTTGCGGACCCGCCTGCCCACGAGCGGCAGATACGCGAGCGCCATCCGCGGGTCGGAAAGCCGACGCGGGTCCAGGCGGCGATCCGGCATCGCGGGCGAGATGAGGGTGAGCGTCCGCACGAGCTCCGGCCGTCGCGCGGCGAGCAGGAGCGCGACCGCACCGCCCATCGAGTTGCCGAGCAGGTGCGCCGGCTTGCCACCCTGCTCTTCGACGTACCTGCCGAGGATCTCGGCGTGCGCGTCGAGGCTGAAGTCGAATCCGGGCTCAGGCTCGGAGAATCCGAATCCCGGCAGGTCAACGGCGGTGCCACCGGCGAACGGCGAGAGCTGCGCCGCCAGATCCGTCCAGTTCGTCGACGAGCCGCCGAGCCCGTGGACGTAGACGGCGGTCGTGTCCGCCGGGCCCTCCGTACGCCGGACCGCGAGCCCCATCTCGACCGTCCGCGGGTAGGGCGGGCGGGCCCCGTCGAGCGGCGGGAGCGGGGTGTTCGACAGCGGAACGTGGGTCAGCGGCGAGCGGGTGACACCTGGGCTGGAAACTGTACGAGACACCAGACCAGGATGCCTCACCCTTGGCGGTAGAGGTGTACCGGCGAGTAATGTCGGGTGAGCTTCTGGTGGCGGCGACCTCGCCACCGGCGGAGGGGTCGCTCGACGTGGAGGAAGCATGACGGAGATGGCGCGTTTGCAGCAACGAGGAGTCCGCCTACCCCGGACCGAACGCCGCGCTCAACTGCTGGCGGCAGCGCAACGCGTCTTCGCCGCCAACGGCTACCACGCGGCGGCGATGGACGAGATCGCCGAGGAGGCCGGCGTCAGCAAGCCGGTGCTCTACCAGCACTTCCCCGGCAAGCTCGACCTCTACATCGCGCTGCTCGAAAGCCACGTGGACGAGCTCGTCCGCCGCGTCAAGGAGGCGCTCGAGTCCACCACGGACAACAAGCAGCGCGTCCCGGCGACCGTCGGCGCGTTCTTCGACTTCGTCAACGGCGACGCCGGCGCGTTCCGCATGGTCTTCGAATCCGACCTGCGCGGCGAGCCGGCGGTCCAGGAGGCGGTCGACAGGGCCACCTCGGCCAGCGTCGACGCGATCACCGACACGATCACCGCCGACGCGGGCCTCGACGAGGACAAAGCCCGCCTGCTCGCGGTCGGACTGGTCGGCCTGAGCCAGGTCAGCGCCCGCTTCTGGCTCGCCCACCACCAGTCGATGAGCCGGGAAGAAGCGGTCGCGCTGACGGCCAACCTCGCCTGGCGCGGCATCGGCGGCGGTTTCCCGCTCCAGCACCAAGAGTCGTGAGTGATGCGGCCGGTGAGAACCGGCCGCATGGCTTGGTGAGGCCCCCTCCCGGGTCACTTGAAGGAATGAAAGCCACGTTCACAACGCTGAGCGACACAAACGCCCCGTTCATGCCGTCCAGCCCGCCCCACAATGCGGGCAAAAGCGACAAGGTGGGGGCAAAAATCGCGAGCGCGAGTCCTTTGTGGACGTTTCGCGGCCACCTGAGGCAAGTTGATCTTCGTGAAACCCGAGTTTGGGCCATTGAATGGCCCAAACTCGGGTTTCACGTATCGCCGGGGCCTGCCGTGCACGGTCAGCCGATGCAAGGACACAGTTCGCTGACTTTTGCCCTAAGTTGTCGCATTTGCCCGCATTCTTGCAGGCTCTGGACGGAATGACCGGCGCTTATGCGTCGCTCAGCGTTGTGAACGATGCGTTCATTCCTTCACCCGACCTGCCCCAGTCCCACTCAGGCTGAGGCCCGGCGCGGCCCGGCACACGCGCGGGTCAGCGCGCCGAGGCGAGCGGCGACCTCGTCCGCACGCTCTTGCGGGAGCATGTGACCGGCGCCCGGGTACAGCGCGAAGCCGGCCTGCGGCAGCTCATCGGCGATCACCCGAGCGTGCTCGACCGGGCAGAGCCGGTCCTTCTCCCCCGCCAGCACGACCGCCGGGACGTGCCGCAGCACGGCCAGCGCGACGCGGCGGTCGTGCCGGGAGATCGCATCCTGAAAGCCCCCTACGCTCGCAGGGTGCGCGCAGAGCAGCTGCTCCGCGACCGAGTGGACGTCCTCGCGGCGCGGATGGTCGCCGAACACCAGCAGCCGGGCGCCCGGCCGGACCATCGACGGCGGCAACGGCAGCGCTTCCGCGCGACGCCGTGAAAGCAGCTTCGCCAGCCGCCGCTCGAAACGGGCGGCTCCGCGACCGGCCACGCCGGGAAGGCCGAGCGTGATGCGGTCCATCTGGCCTGACGAAGTCGCCACGAACGCCACGCCCGCGACACGTTTCGAAACGAGCTCCTGGTGCCGTTCGGCCAGTTCCATGATCGTCATGCCGCCCATGGAGTGCCCGGCCAGCACGACCGGGCCGTCCGTGCGGGCCGCGATCAGCTCGGCGAGGTCGTCGGCGAGCTGCGGGATCGTCGCGGTGTCCGGCGAGGCCGGCGCCGAGCCGCCGTGGCCGCGCAGGTCGTAGCGCAGCACGCGCACCGACGGGTCCAGTCGCTCGACGACCGAATCCCAGGTCCGGTGATCCTGGGTCCAGCCATGGACGAGCACCAATGTCAGCGCGGAGTCCAGCGGGCCGGACGTCCTGACGTGCAGCGCGGTGCCGTCCGCGGTGACGAAGCGATGCGCGCCTGCCGGGTTCCGGCGCGTCTCGACCGTGGTCATCGGAGGAGGAAGGACTTGCGCCAGAAGTACATTCCCGGCTTGCCGACGAGACCGGACTCCTGCAGGAACGGCATGATCTTGCCGCCTGCCCAGTGGATGGTCTCCTGCCAGTGCTCGTTGTTCAGCGCGGCCTCGACGCCGTCGCGCGGCCTGATGCCGACGGCCTTGTAGACGCCGGGGTTGATGAACGCCCGTGTCACGAAGTACGAGATCAGCGCGATGATGAACTGCTGGTAGACGATCTCCTTCTTGGACAGCTTCGCCATCCCGCGGGTGACCTCTTCGCGCGCGAAGGTGACGTGCCGCGCCTCTTCGAGCACGTGGATCCGGTTCACCATCCGCACCAGCGGCTGGATGTCCGGGTCGTTCATCTGCTCGCGCTGCAAACGGTCCAAGACCTCTTCGGCGACCAGGATCGCGCCGTAGCGGGCGGGGCCGTAACTGATGGTCGGCATGAGCTTGGCGAGCCTGCGCAGCCACGGAACCGGGCCGTACGCGGGACAGCCGATGCGCGCGGCCATCCGCGCGAACATGGTCGAGTGACGGCACTCGTCGGCGACCTCGGTCAGCGCGTACTGCGCGTGCGCGCTCGTCGGGTCCTGCTCGTAGACCTCCTTGAGCAGCATCTGCATCAGCAGGATCTCGAACCACAGCCCGGTGGTCGCGACACTCGCGACCTCGTGCTTGCCGAGCTCGATGCGCTGCTCCGGGGTGAGCTTCTCCCACAGCTCGGTGCCGTAAAGCGAGGACCGGTGTTCCGGGATGAAGCGCTTGCCCTCGACGAGCGGCGCGGCCCAGTCGAGGTCGACATCGGGGTCGTAGAACTTGGTCGCCGACGACTTGAGCAGCCGTTCGGCGGTCTTCTCCCGGTCGGGTTCCCTGAGCGTCCGCGTCATCGCGTCGTCCTCCCAATTGCATGTAACTTGAGGTAACAGTTACCTCTGGTAGCATGACTTCCGTGATCGAACGTGTCAAGCGCACCAGCAAGCAGGCCAGCAAGCGCCCCGCGGGCGACGAAGACACCGGCGACGCCCGCCGCGACCGCTGGCGCAAGCACCGCATCGCGCGCCGCGCGGAGTTCGTGGAGGCGGCACTGCGCGCGCTCGACAAGCACGGCCCCGAGCTGGGCATGGAGGACGTCGCCGCCGAAGCGGGCGTCACGAAACCCGTGCTGTATAGGCATTTCGACGACAAAGCCGACCTGTACGTCGCACTCGGCCAGCGCGGCACGGAGATCCTGTTCCAGCGCCTGATCCCGGCCATCAACGCCGAACTCGCGCCGGTGCCCCGCATCCGGATGGCGCTCGACGCGTTCTTCACCGTGATCGAGGAGCACCCGAACCTGTACCGCCTGCTCGCGCGTGGTTCGTTCCTGGACAAGCCGGTCGATTCGGACATCGTCGCCGAGGACAAAGAGGTCATCGCGACGGCGCTGACCGCACTGCTCGGCGACTACATGCGCATGTTCAACATGGACTCCGGCGCAGCCGAGCCGTGGGCGCACGGAATCGTCGGAATGGTCCAGAACACCGGGGAATGGTGGCTGGACCGGCGATCGATGGGCCGCGACAGCGTGGTCGAGTACCTCACGCAGATCATTTGGGCCGCCATCGACGGGCTCACCCGGCAGCAGGGCATCGTGATCGATCCGAACCTGCCGCTCGAGGAGAACAAGGTCATCCAGATGAGCAAAGCCAAGGAGGCCCAGTGACCGAGCACGACGAAGACGGCTATCGCGGCGAGGCGGTGCTGGTGCTCGACGGCACCGAGTACGCGGTGGAAGTCGACCTGCGCGGCCATTTCCAGCCGATCGACGGCTTCTACCGCTGGTACGGCCGCATCAAGGCCGACGACCGCATCGCCGAGATCGCCGGCGGCAAGAAGAAGGCCGCCGAGATCCGGATCCCGGAAGGCTCGGCGTCCGGCGAGATCTCGGACCCCGACCCGTGGGGCCGCTACCGCATCATGGGCACGAGCACCCCGCCGTTCCACGTCCCGACCTCGCTGGCCGAGCTCGAAGACGCCTAGGCCCCACAGGGGTCGTGAGTGGTATCGCCGGTTAGAACCGGCCGCATCACTCACGACCCCCGGCGGCATCAGCTCGCGAGCTGCGGGTAAAGCACCGAGACGTCCTGGGACAGGCCCGCCTTGACCTGGCGCGTCAGGTCGTCGGCGAGCACTTCGTGGGCACCGGATTCGATGCCGTCCAAGGCCTGCTTGGCGACCGACTCCGGCGAGCTCTTCGGCGCGTCGATGTGCGCGGCCATGTCGGTGTCGATGTACCCGACGTGCAGGCCGGTCACCCCGATTCCCTTCGGCTTCAAGTGCAGCCGCAGCGAGTTCGACAGCGACCACACCGCGGCTTTCGACGCGCTGTAGCCGTCGGTCAGCCCGACCCACGACAGCACCGAGTGCACGTTGAGCACGTGCCCGCCGCCGTTGCGCTCGATGATCGGCGCGAACGCGCGGACCAGGTGCAGCGGGCCGTAGAAGTTGGTCTCGAACTCGGCGCGCACGTCCTCCACCGGGCCGTCGAGGAACGACGCCGAAGTCGACACGCCCGCGTTGTTCACCAGCACGGTCACGTCCTGGGCCAGCTCGGCCGCCGCGGCCACCGAAGCGGGATCCGTGACCTCCAGCACGAGTGGCACGACGCGCGGATCGCTGCTCGGCTTCGGCGAGCGCGCGGTGGCGTAGACCTTCTTCGCTCCTCGGGCCAGCAAGTCGTCTACCAGCGCTTTCCCCAGCCCTCGGCCGCCGCCGGTGACCAATACGGTGGCGCCCTGGATCGCGGTCATGAGCTTCTCCTCAACTAGGAAACAGATCGGTTTCCTCCAAGGTAAACCGATCTGTTTCCAAGCGCAAGGTTTCGCCGTATGCTCGGGTCATGACCAAGGCACCGACCCG
The DNA here is from genome assembly GCF_042734395.1 of Amycolatopsis sp. NPDC059657. NCBI lineage: Bacteria > Bacillati > Actinomycetota > Actinomycetes > Pseudonocardiales > Pseudonocardiaceae > Amycolatopsis > Amycolatopsis sp. NPDC059657. Next base: position 18,010 of record NZ_JBHWEB010000020.1, read on the forward strand.
CGAACGGCTGCTCGACACCGCCGCGGAGTTCTTCTACCGGGATGGCGTGCACATCGGGATCGACGCGTTGTGCAAGGCGGCCGGCGTGTCGAAGCGGTCGATGTACCAGCTGTTCGACACCAAGGACGCGGTGATGGCGGCGAGCCTCGACCGCATCGCGGGCGACTACGAGGCCAAACTGCTGCCACCGGACGGCGACGGCCGTTCGCACTACGACCGCGTCCTTTACGTCTTCGAGCAGCTCGACGAGGCGTCGGCGACGGACGGCTACCGCGGCTGCCCGTTCGTCAGCACGGCTTTCGAGCTCAAGGACCCCGAACACCCGGCGAGCGTCGTCGCGCGGCGCCACAAGCAGAGCCTCACCGACTTCTTCCGCCATGAGGCCGAGCAGGCGGGCGTCGCCGATCCCGAGCTGCTCGCGATCCAGCTGACCATGGTGTTCGACGGCGCGGGCGCGCGCGTGGTCGTCCGCGCGGAACCGTTGCGCGGGCTGGCGAAGGAGACGGCGAAGGCGGTGTTAACCGCGTCTGGCTGGCTCGGGGGCGGGCAGTAGGTACTTCGGCCAGTTCGACAGGTGGTGCAGCGCCCATTCGAGCGGGCCGCGGCCGATCCACTTGCGCCAGGCCATCGCGGCGAGGATCGCCACCGCCGAGAACTCGAGGAAGTGCGCCAGGCTGTAGACGCCCTCCTCGCCTTCGTGCCACAGCAGCGCGATCGCGACGAAGTGCAGGACGTACGCGCTCAGCACGCGGCCACCGAGATCGGCCAGCGGCCGGACGGCGCGGGTGAACCGGGCGGCGACCAGCTGGCAGCCGCCGATCACCGCGGCCGCGATCCCGATCGAGATGACGAAGTCGAACGGCGTGTACGAGGCGCCGGTCGGCAGCAGCTCCCACGCGAGCGTCGTGGTCGGCGGGGTGCCGTGGATCCAGGTCTGGTTGAGCGAGAACAGCTGCTCCGGTGACATGCCATAGTGCGCGGCTTCGGCGCCGAGCGAGCGGTAGATCGCGTTCATCCCGCCCAGCAGGTCGGTCGCGATCCACGAGACGAAATACCCGAGCCCGGCGAGCGCGGCACCGCCGAAGAAGAGGCGGCGGCACACTCGCGTCGATCCGAGGTCCAACCGGCCCAGCGCCATCCCCGCGAAGATGTAGGTCATCAGGTTCAGTGCGGGAAAGGTCCCGGTGATGACCAGGATGACCGCCCCGCGCAGGAAGGCGGGCGACGAGCCGAAGTCTTCGAGTGTGAGATCCGGCGGCAGGAAGGTGAGCCCGCGCGGCTCGATCTGCGCCCGGATCAGGAACGAGATGAACGGGAAGACCGCGGCCGCCACGACGGCCATGCCGGCCAGCACTTTCACGCCGAAACGCAGCCAGGGGATCGCGAAGAGGAAGCAGACGCCGTAGTAGGCGAGGATGACCAGATAGCCGGTGTCGAGGTTCGTCAGCCAAAGCCCGAGAGCGACCAGCAGCGGGGCGCGCGTGCCGAGCCGCAGCATGACGGTGGTTCTCGCCCGGCCGGTCTTCGGTCTGCGCCCGCCCGACATCAGCGAGATCGACACACCGGCCAGCACCGCGAACAACGCGGCCGAATGGCCTTCGAACACCCGGAAGAAACTCGCGTAACCGCCTGCGGCCGGATCAGGCCCGACGTGCACGGCGTACATGCCGAGCACGGCCAGGCCGCGCGCGACATCGATTCCGGTCAGCCGGACTGTCTTCTGGGGAACCGGGGCGACGGGCGTGTCGTGCACGCCCGTCGCGCGATCGGCCAAGACGGTTACGTCGTCCACCTCGTCTCTCGGTCAGCTCCACTGAAAACCATTCCCCGAAAGGGTGGTGGGTGAAACTGAGAGAGACCTGAATCTGCCCGGTGTCCGAGCTGTGATTTACGTCAGCGCAGGTCAGGAACCTACGGCGAAACCGACCTTGCGGACGTCCGAGGGCGCGATCTCGATGTAAGCGATGCGCTCGGCGGGCACGATGTACTTCCGGCCCTTCTCGTCATCGATACGGAAGATCCCGTCGCTGGACTTCAGCGCGTCGGCGACCAGCTTCTCGACCTCGTCGGGAGACTGGCTGCTGGAGACCACGAGCTCTCGCGGAGTCTCCTTGATGCCGATCTTGACCTCCACGTGCGACCTCCGCATTTTCGAGTGGCGTAGCAGGACCAGGCTAGCCGAGTCCGAGCACCTGCATCCGCTTGGTGTGTCCCTGCTGCAACCGCCGGAACAGCCCCGCGATTCCCGCCAGATCACCGGATCCCGAGATGATCAGCTCGGCGAGCCCGTCGCGCTCGGCCACCACGTACTGGGCCTGGGTCAGCGCCTCGCCCAGCAGCCGCCTGCCCCAGAGCGCCAGCTTGTCGCGCTCACGCCTGTCCGCCTCGATGCCCGCGGCGACTTCGCGCTCGGCGAACGCGGAATGCCCGGTGTCGGCGAGCACGCTGAGCACCAGGTCCTTGGTGTCGGGGTCGAGCCAGTGCGCGATCTCGCGGTAGAGGTCGGCGGCGAGCCCGTCGCCGACGTAGGCCTTGACCAGCGACTCGAGCCACGAGTTGGGTGCCGTCGACTGGTGGAAATGGTCGATGTGGTTGATGAACGGCTCCATCGCGCTCTCGATGGAGACGCCGTAGCCGGCCAAATGCTTCTTCAGCAGGTCGTAGTGCCCGATTTCGGCCGCCGCCATCGACGCCAGCGCGGCCCGTCCGGACAGATCGGGCGCGGTGCGCGCGTCCTCGGCCATCCGGTCGAACGCGGAAAGCTCGCCATACGCCAGCACGCCGAGCAGGTCGACGACGCCTTCGTTGATTTCTCGTGCCTCGGTCACGTCCGAGAGGGTATCGGGCGTGGCCAGAGATGGATCCCACTCGAGGTTCGGCGCGCCTATGACTGTCGCAAAAGGCCTGACCAGGTACACTGCGTGGGTATTTGACTAAAGTACCCGCTCCTCGACGGCCAGGCTCCTACACACCTCGTAGCCGGGCCGCGACCTTCGAAAAGCCGTCGTGAGCTGCGGAGACAATGTGCGTGCACGCCTCGATAAGGCATTCCCGCGAACCACATTTCGGTGCGGTCGAGTGTCGAGTAGTGACCAGGCAGTGCGCGCTGGCATGAGAGAGGCTGATCACCCTGACCGCACAATCAACCGACCCCGTGGCGCTCGAACACAGCGAAAACGGACCGGCCATGCTTGACACCTCGCACCCGCTGCAAGCCGGTGCGCCCGTCGAGCCCGAAGCTCCCACCTTCGAGTCCTTCGGCGTCAAGCCGGAGATCGTCAAGGCGCTCGCCGAGGCGGGCATCGAACGCACCTTCGCCATCCAGGCGCTGACATTGCCCCTGGCCATGGCGGGCGACGACCTCATCGGCCAGGCACGCACCGGCATGGGCAAGACGCTCGGTTTCGGCGTCCCGCTGCTGCACCGCGTCGAGACCCCCGGCGACGGCACCCCGCAGGTGCTGGTCGTCGTTCCCACCCGTGAGCTCTGCGTCCAGGTCGCCAACGACCTCAAGGGCGCGAGCAAGCACCTGGGCATCCGCACGCTCGCCATCTACGGCGGCCGCCCGTACGAGTCGCAGATCGAGGCGCTGCGCAAGGGCGTCGACGTCGTGATCGGCACCCCCGGCCGTCTGCTCGACCTGGCCGAGCAGCAGCACCTGGTGCTCGGCAAGATCCGCGGCCTGGTCCTCGACGAGGCCGACGAGATGCTCGACCTGGGCTTCCTGCCCGACATCGAGCGCATCCTGCGGATGGTGCCCGAGAAGCGGCAGACGATGCTGTTCTCGGCGACCATGCCCGGCCCGATCATCACGCTGGCCCGCACCTTCCTCACGCAGCCGACGCACATCCGCGCGGAGGAGAACGACGCGGGCGCCATCCACGAGCGCACCACCCAGTTCGTCTACCGGGCGCACTCGATGGACAAGCCCGAGCTGATCGCCCGCGCGCTGCAGGCCGAGGGCCGCGGCCTGTCGATGATCTTCACCCGCACCAAGCGCACCGCGCAGAAGGTGGCCGACGAGCTGGTCGAGCGCGGTTTCGCCGCCGCCGCCGTGCACGGCGACCTCGGCCAGGGCGCCCGTGAGCAGGCGCTGCGCGCGTTCCGCTCCGGCAAGGTGGACGTGCTGGTCGCCACCGACGTCGCCGCCCGCGGCATCGACGTCGACGACGTGACGCACGTGATCAACTACCAGACGCCGGAGGACGAGAAGACCTACGTCCACCGCATCGGCCGGACCGGCCGCGCCGGCAAGACCGGTGTCGCGGTCACACTCGTCGACTGGGACGAGGAGCCGCGCTGGAAGATGATCTCGGACACGCTCGGCCTCGACAAGCCGGAGCCGGTCGAGACGTACTCGTCGTCGAAGCACCTGTTCGAGGACCTGGGCATCCCCGAGGGCACCACCGGCCGCCTGCCGCTGGGCCAGCGCACCCGCGCGGGTCTCGGCGCCGAGGCCGAAGAGGACTTCGGTGGCAAGAAGCGTGGCCGTGGCGGCCGTTCCGGCCCCGCGCCTGCCGACGCCGAGGCCGCGCCCAGGAAGCGTGCCCGCACCCCGCGCAAGCGCACCCGTGGTGGCGCCGACGCGGCAGCCGCGATCGAGGCGGCCGACGCCGCCGCGAAGACCGGCGAAGGCGAGACCGGCACCGAGCCCGGTGAGGCGAAGACGCGCACGCGCCGTCGCACCCGCAGCGCGGCCGCGGGACCCGCCGTCGAGGCGTCCGGCCCGGCAGCGGAGAAGGAGACCGGCGAGAACGGTGAGCGTCCCGCGCGCCGTCGGCGCCGCCGTCGTCCCGCCGGAGCGTCGGCCGCTGGAGCAAACGCCCCCGAAACAGAGTAGTTTTTATGCTCATTCTTTCAGATGAGCACTGTCAGATGAACGCCGTCAGGCCGTCCCGGCCTGGCGGCGCTCGTACTGGCGGGCCGACAGCTGAGGGCGGGGAGTGGGCGTGAGCGAGCCCCTTGACGGTGGCAACGACGGCGGCAGGCATCGGCATGACCTGCCGGTGCTGGACTACGGCATCGAGGACGTACTCGCCAACCAGGGAGCGACGCGCGCGGCGCCCAAGCACGCGGTCAAGGCACGCAAGTCGCCGTGGAACCGCAAGCGGGACCGGCTGACCGCGCTGGGCATCGCGGTGGCCGTGCTGGTCGCGGCACTGGTCAACTGGCTCACCAGTGACAACCGGGCGACGAGTTCGACCATGGCGTCGCCACCGGCCGGGCTCTCCGAAGCACCGCAGGCGGTGCCCGGTTCGCTGACCGAGATCTGGCAGGCGCCCAGTTCCGCCACGCCCGTGCCGATCGGCGAGGGCAACTCGGTGGTGACCGCGGACGGCAGCGAGGTCGACGGCCGCGACCCGCAGACCGGCGAGATCCGCTGGCACTACGCGCGTGACCTGCCGTTGTGCACGGTCGCGGTGGCAGGCGCGCGCGTCAACGCCGCGTACCGCAAGGACACCGGCTGCAGCGAGGTCACCCAGCTCGACCCCGGCACCGGGCGCCGCACCGCGCAGCGCAACGGCGACGCCGAGCTCGGCACCCAGCTGCTGGTCGACGGCAACCACACCACCACGACCGGCAAGAAGCTGCTCAACGTCTGGCGCGAAGACCTCGTCAAGAGCATGGAGTACGGCGAAGTACCGGCCATCGTGAACCCGCAACGGCAGCCGCGCACCGGCTGCACCTACGGCTCGACCGCGGTGGGCAGCGGCAAGGTCGGCGTGATCGAGCGCTGCGCCGGCGACCCGGCCGACCGGTTGACCGTCTTCAAGGACACCGGCGACGACGCGGACGCACCCAAGGTCGTGTTCAGCTCGGTGCTGGCGGGCAAGTCCGCGAAGGTGATCGCGATGACCGGCGACTTCACGGCGGTCGCACTGCCCGAGCAGAAACTTCTGGTCATCTACGGCGCCGACGGCAACCAGCGCTCCGCGTACCCGTTGCAGCTCCCCGATTCCGACCTCGCGCAGGACCCGCCGGGCGGCGCGATGATCACCTCGCGCACGCAGGACGCGATCTACTGGTTCACCGGTTCCAAGACCATGGCGCTGTCCGCCGAGGACCTCACCCCACGCTGGTCACTGGAAAACGCGACCGGTCCCGGCATCACCTTCGCCGGTCAGCTCGTGGTGCCGATCAAGGGTGGGCTCGCGGTGCTCAATGAGGACAACGGGTCCACGATCAGGACCGTCGGCGTCGACCGCCGCGGCTACACCGGTCCGGTGCGGCTGGCTTCCGTCGGCCCCGTGCTGCTGGAGCAGCGCGGCGACACCCTGGCGGCGCTGCGCTGATGTTCACCAGTCCCTATGGGCCGATCGCCCAGCTCAGCACCCCGCCCGGTGACGCCGTCGCGTTGCTCGTGCCCGGTTACACGGGCTCGAAAGAAGACTTCACGCCCTTGCTGGACGGTTTCGCGGCCGCGGGTTTCCAGGCCATCGCGATCGACCTGCCCGGCCAGTACGAGTCACCAGGCCCCGAGGATGAGGCCGCGTACTCCCCGAGGGCACTCGGCACGATCGTCGCGTCGGTGATCGCGAGCTTCGACCAGCCGGTGTTCCTGCTCGGCCATTCCTATGGCGGCTTGGTCGCGCGCGGCGCGATCCTCGCGGGCGCGAAGGTGGCCGGCCTGACGTTGATGGACACCGGCCCCGGCCCGCTCACCAGCCTGCCTCGCCTGGAAGCGTTGACACTGGGCGAAACCCAGCTCCGCGCCGGCGACGTCGAGGGCGCGTACGCGATCCGCGACCAGGTCCAGTCCCGGTTCCCCGGCTGGGTCGCGCTCGACGAAGAGCTGAAAGCCTTCTACCGCAAGCGTTTTCTCGCGACCCACCCCGCGTGCCTGCTCGGTATGGGCCACTGGCTGCGCTCCGAACCCGACCTCGTCGACGAACTGACGCTCGCGCTAGGCAAGACCCCGAGCGTGGTCATCACCGGCGAGCACGACGACGCCTGGTCCGTCGCGGAGCAGCAGGAAATGGCGCGCCGCTTGAATGTCCCGTTCCTCAAGGTCCGGGGCGCGGCCCACTCCCCCAACACCGAAAACCCGGCCGAGCTACTCGCCCAGCTCATCCCACTCTGGCGAACCTGGCTCAAGCTCGGCTAACCCCAAGCGCGTTCACGTGAACGACGCTTTCACAACGTTGAGCGTTGCGAAAGCGTCGTTCGCATCGTGCGAACCGGGTGAGCTAGGCCCACCAGAAGAGCCACACCGCGACCACGGTGATCACGAGCACCGACAAGGCGGCCACCGCGGCGGGTCCGCCGCGGTGGCGGTCGGCGTAGCGCTGGGCCAGCAAGGCGAGTCCGGCCGCGATGAGGTGGCCGAACAAGGAGAACGCGCCGGGGCCGTTGATCTCGGTGAAGAGGCTGAGGACGCCCGAGCAGGTGACGCCGAGCGCGAGCAGGACGAGGCCTGCCGCGACCGATCCGCTCAGGCCGCGCCACCAGCGGCCGGTGGGCCGGGGCGGCTTGCCGCCGGAGCCGGGTTCCGGTGAGGGCATCGGCGTCGTGGCCGTTTCGGATTCCGTCACCAGCGCGTCCTCTCCTTGTGCCCGGTCATGGCGCGAGCAGGTCCCATGGCTGCGAGGCGGGGGCGGCCTGCTGGCCCGCGGCGCAGCTGGGCCGGAAGTCGCACCATGAGCAGTGCTTTCCGGTTCGGGCGGGGAAGAGCTCTTCCGCGTCGCCACCGGCTGCCAGGGTATCCGTCGCCGCGCGCAGGTCCTCGGCGGACTCCTCGGCGCGCTTGAGCTGGCGCTGCAGGCTCTCGGTGCTGTGCTCGGCGGTGGCGACCGTGCCGGACGGCAGGTGGTGCAGCTCGACCTGGTGGCATGGCTTGCGCAGGGTGCGCGACGCGGCGACCGCGTACAGCGCCAGGGCCTGCGAGTAGCGGGCGTCGTCGTCATCCGGCGGGCGGCGGCCGGTCTTGTAGTCGACGATCACGAGCTCACCCTCGCGCAGGTCGATGCGGTCGGCCCTGCCTTCGACGATCATCGTGGGCTGGGCGCCCGGCTTGCCGCTGACCGGCGCGGACACCCAGCGCTCGACGCCGATCGGGTCCTCGCTGAGATCGTGGCGCTCGACGTACTCGGTGACCCAGCCCTTGGCGCGGGCGCGATACGTCGCGGCCTGCTCGGCGTCGGCGAAGCCGTTGTCCTTCCACTGCTCGGTGACCAGCACGGCGGCCCGCTGCGGCGAACGCTTGGCCGCGGGCAGGTCGAACAGCGCGCGCATCGCGTTGTGCACCACGGCGCCCAGCGTGCTGTGCGCCCACGCGCCGGTGCGCTGCGGCTGCGGGCGGTCCAGATACGTCATCCGGTACCGACGGCGGCAGTCCTCGAAGGTGCCGAGCTTGGCGGGCGTCACCTTCACGAGTTTGCGTGGCTGTTCGACTCCGAAATCGAACCCGAGTTGGTCCATGCCGCCAACGCTACGCACACCCACCGACACTTTCGGAGAGGGCCTAGGTCCCTGCGATGAAGCCCTTGACCGAGTTCGCGATCAGCTCGACCGCGATGGCGGCCAGCAGCAGACCGGCGATCTTCGCCACCAGCGTGATCCCGCTTTCCTTGATCAGCCTGATCACCACGCCGGAATAGCGCATGCAGAGATAAATGAAGAAGTGCACGACCAGGATCGCCAAGCCCAGCGCCACATACGCGCCGGCGTGACCGTCCGCCTGCCGCACGAACACGATGGTCGCCGCGATCGCACCAGGACCGGCCAGCAGCGGCGTCCCGAGCGGCACGAGTGCGACGTTCACGTCGTCGCCCGCCGACTCGGACTCGCCGCCGGTCTGCCCGGTCAGCAGCTGCAAAGCGATGAGCAGCAACAGAAGACCGCCCGCGCCCTGCAGCGCGGGGATGCCGATGCCGAGATACGACAGGATCGCCTGCCCCGCCACCGCGAACAGCGTGATCACCAGCAGCGAGACCAGCACGGCCTGCCGCGCGGCGCGCGCACGCGTCGCGACCGGCTTGCGGCCGACGAGACTGAGGAACACCGGCACCGTGCCGGGCGGGTCCATGATGACGATCAGGGTGATCGTCGCGCTCATGAACAGCTTCGCGTCGAAGAAGTCGGTGATCGCCATGGTCAGCCCACCACTACCGAAGAGCCGGTCGCCCGCGAGACGAGTTCCTCGTAGGCGCGCGGATCGGTCGTCTCCGCGCCGATCTTGGTCGGCTTGTTGGTGCCGTGGTAGTCGCTCGACCCGGTCACCAGCAGGCCGAGATCCGCGGCGAGGCCACGCAGTTCCGCCCGCGTCGGCGCGTCGTGGTCTGGATGATCGATCTCGACCCCGGTGAGGCCGTGCGCGGCGAGGCCCGCGAGTGTCTCCGGCCGGATGACCGCGCCCCGCGACCGCGCGAACGGGTGCGCGATGACCGTGACGCCGCCCGCCGCGGCGATCATGTCGATCGCTTGCTCGATCGGGGTGTCCTCGCGGCCGACGTAGTAGCCGCTGCCCTTGGCGAGGTAGCTGTCGAAGGCCTGGCTCACCGACGCGACCAGCCCGGCGCGCATCAGCGCCTGCGCGAGATGCGGGCGCCCGCCCGCGGCGTCCGGCGGGAGCCGGTCCATCACGTCGTCGGGGTCGACGGGCAAGCCGTCCGCGGACATCTTCTCTGCCATGCGGCGCAGCCGGGTGCGTCGCTCACTCCGCAGCCGCGTCTGCTCCCGCATGATCGCGGGTGAAGCAGGATCGAAGAGGTACGCGAGCAGGTGGACGCTGATCTGCCGCCCGGTCACCGGATCGGCCGAGACGGTGGACAGCTCGGCGCCGGGCACCAGCGTCAGGCCTGGTGGAACCGCCTTCGCGGCCTCCGCCCAGCCCGCGGTGGTGTCGTGGTCGGTGAGCGCGACGACGTCGAGTCCGGCCTTGACGGCGGCCTCGATCAGCCCAGCCGGGCTGTCGGTTCCGTCAGACTCGTTGGAGTGGGCGTGCAGATCGATGCGCATTACGACCATTGTGGACGATGCGGTACGTCACAGCGACCCCGGGACCAGGCGTTTAGCCGACCGCTTTCTTGCCTCGGGCGGCACGCTGCGCCTTGATCATCGAGAACCGCTCCTGCTGCTTCTGCTTGTCGCCGAAGACCAGCTCGGAGATGGTGTCGTAGAACTCCTCCGGGCGCGGGAGGTAGTCGATGCGGTTGAGCGCCTGGATCTGACCGGCCGACTCGACGATCATGGTGCCGTAGCCCATCATGCGGCCGGTCGCCGTGCGCTCGTAGGTGAGGTCGGTGACCTTGGTGATGGGCATCATCAGCACCTTGGTGGTGAACACCCCGGTGGTCATGACGAACCGCTTGTCCGTCACCACCAGCCGTTCGACCCACCACTCCATCACCACGTACGCGAACCGCAGGATCACCAGCAGCGCGACGTACCAGAGGATGTTCTGCACCAGCCACATCGAGGGCGGCAGCAGGTAGGACACCAGCACGCAGATCGCCAGCAGCGCGGCGGCCTCGAAGGTGTCCCACAGCAGGACGGCCCAATGACGGCGGATCCGGATGACCCGCCGTTCGGTGTCGAGTAGGTACTCGTCGGGATCGCGTGGGGCGAACATCAGCCCAGACTATCCGCAGATACCTACGCGAAGACGCCGCTGACGAAGCTGATCACCGATTCGGCGGCACTCCGGAGGAAGCCGATGATGTTGTTGACAAGGCCTGCCGCCTGTCCAGGCTGGGCGATCACGAAGAAGAGAACCAACGCGACACCAGCGAATACCGCGAGCTTTTTCGCGTTCACAACGATCAGTCCCGTCTGTTGAGCCGACAACCCGAAAACATCTAGCTGCTCACTTTGTACCGCACCGCGCTCACACACGGGAGGAATGTCCCGCGCTTGGGTCAGCGGCTGCGGTAAAGCGTACCTCACGGCTACTCTCCGTGTACAGGACAGTACTTGTCAGTACGTCATCTGGATAAGCTCGTTCTATGACGGCTACGCCATCCGGCAGCGTGCGCTGCGTCGGCGGCATCCTGCTCGACCCGGCGCGGGGATTACTGCTGATCAAGCGCGCGAACGAGCCGGGACGCGGACTGTGGTCCGTTCCGGGCGGCCGCGTCGAACCCGGCGAAACGGACACAGAAGCCGTGGTCAGGGAGCTGCGCGAGGAGACGGGGCTGGACGTGATCCCCCGCACACTCGTCGGCACGGTCACGCGTGGTCCGTACGAGATCCACGACTACGCCTGCGACGTGGCGGGCGGCCTGCTCCAAGCAGGTGACGACGCCAGTGACGCGCGCTGGTTCACCCTCGAAGAGCTGGGTGAGTTTGATGATCGCGGCGCCCTCGCGGACCGCCTGCTGGTCACGTTGCGCGACTGGGACGCCCTCCCGGCGCCCGCCACCCGTCCTGTTTAAACCCTTCGCGCTAGTCCCATCACCGGATGTGACCGGCTGGCTACCCGAGCCAGGTCATGCGCTGGCCGTGGGGAGCCGTTCGCGCCAACGCACGAGCGTTCGCCCGGCCGTCCGACCACGACGTCAACCCCAAGGTGCACATCGCGCCCGCGCCTTCGAACGCCAGATCGTCGCGGCCGGGGAGCACGTACTTGAGCGCGCCTTCATAAGCCTCTTCGCTCACCCACCACAGTGGGCGAGTTCCCGCGAGTGCCGCGAGCGCGTCGATGAACTCTTCGCGTCGATCCGGGAAATAGGTCAGGACGTGGCTGGTGATCACCACGAGCGGCGCGTCGGCAGGCAGCCGGTCGACGGCGACGCCGAGGTCGTCGATGGCATCGCCGGTGACGAGCTGCGGCGGGTACTTCCGCTGCGCGGCGGCCGCCGAGCGCAGGAGGCGGATGCGGTCCGGCTGGTCGGCCCACACGCACGCTTCGAGCCAGGCGAGCTCTTCCTCGTCGTCGGCGTCGACCGGCGCGCGGTCCAACCCGACCGAAGCGATCACGTTCAGCTTCTTGGGCAGCTTCGGCAGCACGGCGCCGGGCGCGAGGTCGAGCGCGCAGTGCAGGCCGACCGCGGCCTTGGCGGGGCCCGCGGTGAGCTGCTCGCCGCCATCGGCCTGGTAGCGGTAGGAGAACTTGTCGAGCCCGAGCAGCAGCCCTGCACTGCAGCCGACCTCGAGCAGCGCGATCTTGCCGCCGGCTTCCTTGGCCGCCTGCGCAACGGCCGGATACAGCAGCGCGGCACGGCGGACCTCGTTGGTCTGCGTGTAGCGCGACGCGATGATCTTGCGGGCCTTGTCCTCCCGGCTGAGCAAGAACTCACGGAAAAGGGGCCAGGTCTCGCTGTCGACGCCGTCGAAGCCGCCGAGTGAGGGGTAGTACCGCGAGAGCGGGTGGATGGGGTCGGCCTGGATCAGCCGGTGCGCGGTCGCCATCAGCAGCGTGCCGCGAGCCTCGCCGTCACGCGCCGAGGTGAGCAGGCCTGCGATCTCGTCGTCCTCGGACGCCTTGGTCGCGAGGTGCTCGTACAGCGGCGAGACGACGCCGCCGGCCTCTTTCACCGCGAACGACCGGATCGCGTCCTTGATCTCCGCTAGCCCCACCATCGAACGGTCCCCTCTTTACGCGTGCGGAACCGGACGGCCAGGCTGTTCGCCGCCCCTGGCATCACCATAGGACCGCTTCGGCACCATGACCTTGCGACGGAAGACACACACGATCGTGCCGTCCTGCTTGTAGCCACGCGTCTCGACGTAGACGACGCCACGGTCGTCCTTGGACTTCGACGGCGTCTTGTCGAGCACCTCGGTCTCGCCGTAGATGGTGTCGCCGTGGAAGGTCGGCTTCACGTGCTTGAGCGATTCGACCTCGAGGTTCGCGATCGCCTTACCTGACACATCCGGCACGGACATGCCAAGGAGCAAGGAATAAATGTAGTTCCCGACCACGACGTTCTTGCCGAACTCCGTGGTCTCCTCCGCGAAGTGGGCGTCCATGTGCAGCGGGTGGTGGTTCATGGTGAGCAGGCAGAAGAGGTGGTCGTCGTACTCCGTGACCGTCTTGCCCGGCCAGTGCTTGTAGACGGCACCGACCTCGAATTCCTCGAAATATCGCCCGAACTGCACCCAAACCTCCAAGGCGGAGTAACGCCGCGAGAGCCTGCGGCGACAGCCACTTATGTTGAGGAGTACCCTCAACCATTGGTGTTCGCTCGTCAACGCGACCATCACCACTTCAGGCCCTTAGGAGGTGAGGAACACAGATGAGTAGTGGCGATAGTCCGCTCCCTAGTAGTCCCAGCGTTCCCACCTCTCTGGCCGGTCTCCCCGGTTTCTGACCCCGGCTTTCCGGGAACGCTGGTAGTGCCGGCCAGGCCGGCACGTCGTCTGTGCGCACGCCCGGGAGGTCGTGCGCGGTCGTGCACGACACAGCCAGGAGATCCCATGCCTGCGATTCCTTCACTCGGCGGCCTGCGAGGCCGTGGCAACGGCAAGGCCAAAGGCACGCCTGCCGAGCGGCCGATCCCCGTCCCGCTCTCGGCGTACGTCGTCGACTGCGCGGTGTACGTGGACGGCAAGCGCCTACCTGGGCGCTGGACGCACGCCGAAGCCATCAAAGAGGTGCGCAAGCGCCGTGACGGCTTCGTGTGGATCGGGCTGCACGAACCGGACGCCGAGCAGATCCAGGGCGTCGCCGAGACGTTCGGGCTGCACGAGCTGGCCGTCGAGGACGCGCTCGAGGCGCATCAGCGGCCGAAGCTGGAGCGCTACGACGACACGCTGTTCATGGTGCTCAAGACCGTGCGGTACGTCGAGCACGAGTCACCGACCACGGCGAACGAGATCGTCGAGACCGGTGAGCTGATGGCGTTCCTCGGCCGCGACTTCGTGATCACCGTGCGCCACGGAAACCACTCCGGGCTGGCCAGGCTGCGCCGCGAGATGGACGAGGAGCCGGAGCGCCTCGCACTGGGCCCTGCCGCCGTGCTGCACGCGATCGCCGACCACGTGGTCGACCACTACCTCGATGTCACCGAGAGCATCGAACAGGACATCGACGAGATGGAGACGCAGGTCTTCGCGCCGCGTTCCCAGGTCAGCGCCGAGCAGATCTACTTCATGAAGCGCGAGGTGCTGGAACTGCGCCGCGCGGTCATGCCGCTCAAGACGCCGTTGCAGCGGCTCGCCGAGGGCTACAGCAGGCTGATCCCCGACGAGGTCCGCTCGTACTTCCGTGACGTCGACGACCACCTCACCACGGTTTCGGAGCGGGTGGTCAGCTTCGACGAGCTGCTGACCACGCTGGTCGACGCGACACTGGCGAAGATCACGCTCCAGCAGAACACCGACATGCGCAAGATCACCGCGTGGGCCGCGATCATCGCCGTACCGACGGCGCTCGCCGGCATATACGGGATGAACTTCGACTACATGCCCGAGCTGCACTGGCAGTTCGGCTATCCGCTGGTGGTGGCCACCATTCTGGGCATCTGCCTGCTGCTCTACCGAATATTCCGAAAGAACCAGTGGCTCTAACTGTTTCTTTCCACCCGGTCGAGTTACAGGAGTTCTGTCATGCCGAAGATTCTGCTCAACCTCAAGTTCTGGGCACTCGCCGTCGGCGTCGTGTGGGTCATCGTGATCACACTGGTCATCATGAAGGACCCCGCGTTCGCACACGGCGTGAAGTAGCGCCCATGCCCTTATCCTGGGCTTATGGTCAAGGCACTGGTGGTCGCCGACGAGGTCGACGAGCGACTGTGGACAGACGCCGTCCGCGGTTTCCCGGTCGACCTCGTGATCGGCGCCGGTGACCTGCCGTTCAAGTATCTGGAGTTCCTGGCCAGCGCGCTGGACAAGCCGTGCGTGTTCGTGCCAGGCAATCATGATCCGGATCTGAGCGGCTTCACCCGCTACGGCGGACTGTCCATGAAGGACGGTTTCCCGGTCGAATGGCCAGGACCGCAAGGCGGGATCAACGCCGACGGGCGCGTCGTGGACATCGCGGGCCTGCGCGTCGCCGGGCTCGGCGGGTCGATCAGGTACAACGACGGGCCGAACCAGTGGACGCAGCGCCAGCAGGCGCGCCGGGCACGGAAACTGGTGCGGCGCGCGGAATGGAAGCGGCACCGCGACGGCCGGGGGGTCGACATCCTGCTCACGCATTCGCCGCCGCTGCATCTCGGCGACCGTGACGATCCGCCGCACCGCGGTTTCGACTGCCTGCACCGCACGATCGCGCGCCTGCGCCCGAAATGGTTGCTGCACGGGCACATCCACCCGCACGGCGAGGCCGTGCCCGATCGCGTGGCCGGCTCGACGCGGCTGCGCAACGTCGTCGGCCACCAGGTGATGGAGTTCTCGATATGAGCAGGGACACCGGTTTTCCCCGCGCGGACGCCGAAGCCGACTTCCTGCGCGCCCGCCGCCGCCAGGTCATGTCCCGGCTCGCGAAGTGGCTGCGCGGCGAGCCCGACGACGTCAACATCATGTTGCCGTTCAAGGAGGTCGTCGACGCGCTCGGCTATATGAGCGAGCGCCGGATCGGCACGCGGGTGATCAAATTGGACTCGATCGTCGGCAGCGTGGACCGGGGACGCGATTTCGACCGCCGGTTCCGGCCGACCTCGGGCCGGGTGCGTGAGCGCTGGGAACGCCTCGCGCTGGCGGCGCGGCGCGGCGAGTCGATCCCGCCGATCGAGGTGTACCGGATCGGCGACCTGCACTTCATCATCGACGGCCATCACCGGGTTTCGGTGGCGCACGCGATGGGGATCCGGGCGATCGAGGCGGACATCGTCGAGGTGCGGACCAAATTGGACCCGAGCGGCATCCGGTACCGGGGCGACCTGATCGTCAAGGACTACCGCAGGCTGTTCCTGGAGCGGGTGCCGCTGACCGGCCAGTCGCGTGCTTCGGTCGTGTTCAGCGACGCATGGGACTACTCGCGGCTCGGCGAGCACGTCGAGGCGTGGGGCTTCCGGCTGATGCAGGACGAAGGCGTCTTCTCCGACCGCGCGACCATCGCGAAACGGTGGTACGACGAGGAATACGAGCCGGTGGTCGGGATGATGCGGCAGGCGGACCTGATCGGCGAGCGGACCGAGGCCGAGGCCTACCTGTGGGTCGCGTGCGAGCGGTACCGCTTGATCCGCACCCATCGCTGGGACGACGACGTGATCGAAGCGGTCCGCTCGCAGAAACGCTGACCTGTCTAGACGTGGACCACTGTCGGCGCGCCTTCGAGTTTGGGTGCGCCGGGCTTGAGCAGCAGCCCGGTGATCACGGCACCGGCCACGAAGATCACGCCTGCCCAGGTGAACGCGGTCGTGTAGCTGTGCACGGCGGCCTCGGCGGCCAGCTGCTGGGTCGGCGCCTTGCCCTCGATGAACGAGGTCGCGGCGTTCGCGGCCAGTGTGGACAGCAGCGCGGTGCCGATCGAGCCGCCGATCTGCTGCATGGTGTTGACCGCGGCCGACGCGACACCCGCGTCATGCTCGTCGACACCGAGTACCGCGACGCTCATCGCAGGCGCCATCGCCAGTCCGATACCGACGCCCATCACCATGAGCGGCAGCAGCACGCCGCCGGTGTAGGTGCTGGTGGTGTCGATCGCGCTGAGCCAGAACAGGCCGGCGGCGGCGATCACCATGCCGGTCGGCACCAGCGGCCTGGGACCGACGCGCGGCAGCAGGATCGTGGTCGCGGAGGTCGCCGCGATCATCAGCGTGGCGACCATCGGCAGGAAGGCGACGCCGCTTTCGACCGGGCTGAACCGCAGGTTCTGCTGCACGTAGAAGGTCAGGAACAGGAAGATCGCGAACATCCCGATGGCCAGCAGGAACATGGCCAGGAACGAGCCGCCGCGGTTGCGGTCGAGCAGCACTCGCATCGGCAGCAGCGGGTGTTCCGCGCGCTGCTGGATCATCACGAACGCGGTCAGCAGCACCAGGCCCGCGGCCAGGAAGCCCCAGACCGAGGCGGACGACCACGAGTCGCTCTGCGCGTTCGAGAAGCCGTAGACCAGCGCGAACAGGCCGGCGGACGCGGTGATCGTGCCGGGGATGTCGAGCTTCGGCCGCTTCTCGGACGGCTGGGACTTGAGCAGCACGGCCGCGCCCGCGAAGGCGATCACCGCGAAGATGATGTTGACGAACATGCACCAGCGCCAGTCGAGGTACTCGGTGAGCACGCCGCCCAGCAGCAGCCCGAGCGCGGCCCCGCCGCCGCCGATCGCGCCGAACACGCCGAACGCGCGGCCGCGTTCCTTCGGGTCGGTGAAGGTGGTGGTCAGCAACGAGAGCGCGGCGGGCGCCAGCAGCGCGCCGAAGACACCCTGGGCCGCTCGCGCGATCAGGAGCATTTCGATGCCGTTCGCGGCGCCGCCGATGGCCGAAACGACCGCGAAGCCCGCCAAGCCGACCATGAGCGCGTTCTTGCGTCCGAACAGGTCAGCGACGCGGCCGCCGAGCAGCAGCAGGCTGCCGAACGCGAGCGCGTACGCGGTGACCACCCACTGGCGCGCGTCGTCGCCGAACCCGAGGCTGTGCTGCGCCGACGGCAGGGCGATGTTCACCACGGTGGCGTCGAGCACGACCATCAGCTGGGCGATGCCGATCACGGCCAGGATCGCCCACCGGCGGGCGTGATGCGGGTTCTCCGAATGGTGGGCAGGTGGTACGGCGACAGCCGTTGCTGAGTCAGGCATGAAGTGATGTCCCTTATGTGGAGTAAGCGTCTCCCCTTATGTAGATCAATGTACACACTAAGCGGAGAAGGCGTCTCTACTTTGCTAGACTGGAAACCATGACACGGGACACAGCTCCCGTCGCACGGACGCGGCCGCTGCGGCGAGACGCCGAGCTCAATCGCCGCCGGATCATCGCCTCGGCCCGCGAGGTCTTCGGCCAGCGCGGCCTCGACGCGACCCTCGACGACATCGCGCACCACGCCGGACTCGGCGTCGGCACCGTCTACCGGCGCTTCCCGAGCAAGGAGCACCTGGTCGAGGCGATGTTCGCCGAGCGGCTCGAAGAGGTCCGCCTGCAGGCCGAGGAAGCGCTGCTCAACCCGGACCCGTGGGACGGCTTCGCGAGCTTCGTCTGGAAGATCGTGGGACTGCAGGCCGAGGACCGGGGCCTGCGCGAGGTGATGCTGTCCAACGCCTTCGGCCACGCGCAGGTCGCGGAGGCGAAGGAGCGGATGATCCCGGTCTGCACCGAACTCGTCGAGCGCGCGAAGGCCAGCGGCAAGCTGCGCGCGGATTTCGCGCCGACGGACCTGCCGCTGATCACGCTCATGATCGGCTCGGTCGCGGAGTACACCCAGCTCGCCGAGCCCGGCCTGTGGAAGCGCAGTCTCGGCCTGCTGCTCGACGGCCTGCGTGGCGCGCCCGGCGCGCCGTCCGAGCTCGCGCACGAGCCGCTCGACACCGAAGCGCTCGACAACGCGATGTGCTCCTGGCGCAAACGCGGCTCGTGAGCGAGCCTTTCGGCCGACCGGAACCGGTCATTCAGCTGAGGTGACGCGGTTCGCCACCAGGCCACGCTGGACGTATGCGTAGTGGACTAGTGGCATTCGCGGTCGTCGTGCTGGCATTGACGGCGGCCTGCGGTGGGCGGACCTGGCAGGTCCGCATGGAAGTCGACGGCCCGGGGACGGCGAAGGTCGTGTCGAGCCTGGCAGGCGAGTCGAAGAACCCGGAGCCGGTGGAGCGGCAGCTGCCATGGCAGCGCGACTCGCCGGTCGGCGCCGGGTTCAACAACATCAGCGTGCGCGGGGGCGCTCCGGGGACCGTGTGCCGCATCTTCGTCGACGGCAAGCTCGTGAGTGAGCGAGCCGTCGACGCGAGCGGGGCCGCCGACTGCGCCGCGGCGACTCAGGAATGAGGTCAGTCCGACTCGGGGATGGCCACCCACAGGACCAGGTACAGGATGAACTGCGGCCCGGGCAGCAGGCAGGACAGCAACGCGAGCAGGCGGACCGTGCCCGGTTTCATGCCGAAACGGCGGGCGATCCCCGCACAGACGCCGCCGAACACGCGGCCGTGGCGAGGTCGGGTGAGCCTGGTGGTGGTCGTCGTGGTCATTTCGAACTCCTTGTCGGTTGGTAACACCGACTTTGCCCGTTCCGCGCCACTCGCGGCATCAGGCTCCACACCGATCTTTTTCCCCTAGGGGTCCGCCGATGCTGCGAAGCGGCGGGTTTCTGCGTACCGTCATAATCGATGTCCACCTTGTGGGGAATCTCTTTCGACGCCGCCCCGATTTCCGGCCTGGTCGTTGAGTTCGTCAAGACCGCGCGCCTGTTCCGGGATCGAGGCGTTCGCGTGCGCCTCGACCTCGGCTATGACATCAAAGCGGACAAGAACGCGTTCTTTCGGCCGTACACGGACGAAAGCGCCCACTTGCCCGGCTGGGTGCGCCTCGACCGCGTTGACGGCGTCGAGCGGCTGGACGGGTACACCGCCGACTTCGTCACCGAGATACTTCAAGGCGTGGTTCAAGGTGGAAATAAGCTGCCACCGCGTGCCGAAACCCTCACTGAGCAGCTGAAGGACCTACTGCTGGCGACGTGGTCCAGTGCGGACGTTTCGTCCGTGATCGTCGAGAACGGGACACTGCCGGAGAACGTCATCTACACGAAGGCGCTCTACCTGGCCATCGAGGAGTACGGCAGACGCAAGGGCCTCGGCCGGTTCGTGTTGTGGCGTGACCACGACCTGATGTGGCAGAGCGAACCCGGCACCGGCAAATACGGAGAGTTTCCTTATCCCGGCACCATTCGGCCGCGTGAATCCCCGTTCATCCACTATGTGGTCCAACATCAGGACGCTTTGGACCACATGCTGGAATGGGTGCCGGGACTGACGAACATTTCCGTGCTGCCCAACACGTTCAGTCACATTCCGCTGCCGAGAAACCCGCGTTTCCGGAGCGCGCACGGCATTCCCGATCACGCCCCGCTCATCGCCCGCTGCACGCGGATCATCCCCCAGAAACGGATCGACCGTGATCTGCACCTGCTCGCCGTGCTCACCGGCCGGGTCGACGCCTACCTCTTCGTGGCAGGCGACATCGGCGAAGCACCCGACGAGTACGCGAAGCTGACCAGACTGGCCGAAGACCTCGGAGTGCGCGAGCGCGTGGTCTTCGGTGGCAAGCTCGCGCCTCGCGAGACGGTCTCGCCGAACGGCTATTCCGTGCGTGATCTGCTCGCGCACGCGGACATCGTCTCGTTCCTCACCTCCTACGACTACGAGAGCTACGGCAACCCGATCGGCGAGGCCATCGCGTCGGGTGTCCCGTACCTCACTTCGCGGTACGAGTTGTACGACACGGTGTACGGCTCACACGGCTTCCGGGCGCCCGTACTCGACATCACCATCCACGACCTGCCCACCGAGTCCTTCGTGGCCGAGGTGGCGGACCTGTTGCTGGACGAAAGGAAACGTGCCCAGATGGCGGAGTTCAACCACCGGCTCGGCGAGCGGCACTTCGGCCGTGACCGCGCGGAGGAGGCGCTGGCCGCGCTGCTGCCCGCCCCGATGGGCGAGCGGACCAGGATGAGCGTGGTCATCCCGGTGTTCAACGAGGCGGCGAACCTGCCGTCGGCGCTGGCGTCGCTCTACGACCAGCGCGACTCCGGCGGCATGCCGCTCGACCACGCGCTCTACGAGATCGTGCTGGTGGACAACAACTCCACCGACGACACCACCGAGGTGGTGCGCGCGTTCACCGCCGCGCACCCCGACCTGGCCGTCCACCTCATCCCCGAGCCGGAGCAAGGCCCGGCCTGCGCGCGCAAGACAGGGATGGACTTCGCCGCCCTCCGCAGCCGTGGCCGCGAGGACGGCGCCCGGTTCTATCTCGTCGGCGCCGACGCCGACTGCCGCGTCGCACCCGACTGGCTCGGTGAGCTGTTCGCGGCCATGGAGTCGAGCAAGGCCGCGATCGGCGTCTGCGACTACTACTACGCGGCGGAGCACTTCACGCACCGGCCACGGCTCTGGACCGAGATCCAGAAAACGTTGCGCTGCCGTCAGGTCACCTTCTCGCTGTTCGGCGGCTTCCCCGACGGCAAGGGGTTCGCGGTCGACCGGGACGTCTACGACCAGGTCGGCGGGATCGAGATCTTCTACCAGCTCTCCGGCGGCCGGTTCGTCAACCATCTCTCGGACGACTGGGACTTCGGGATCAAGGTGCGCGCGTCCGGTGAGGACATCGTGTACGCGCCGAAGTCGCGGGTCGAGATCAACCCGAGGCGGGTCAACCACGCGATCGAGGAGGTGATCACTGGCCGCGCCTACGGTTCGGACGGGGTGATCGTCATGCGCGACATCCGGGTGGCGGATCCGGTCGTCGACCTCGAAGGCGACCTCACCGAGGCGGAAGCCTTACAGGCGTGGGAATTCTCGATCAAGGACTTCACGCCGAAGAACGTGATCCTGCCGGTGCTGCTCACCCCGTCACTGCTCGACGACGCCGGAGTGATCGAGTTCTTCGGGCCGTCGCTGGCGAAACGGCTCGCCCAGCGGATCGCGGAGATCACCGAGGAGATGCGGATCGTCGACTTCACGCCGATCCACGCGTACAAGACGCCCTCGTTCCGGCTGTACTTCGAGTTCGCGGACGAGATCTTCGCGCGGCTGCGCGAGACCGTCGGCGAGGACATCGGGTATCCACCGCCACTTCCGCCTTGCCTGGCCGAAGTGCCGGCGGAACGGTTCACCGAGTTAGTCCACTACTACTGCGAGGACAGGGAATCCGGCGAAGCGCACAATTATTTCGGAAACGGCGGGGTGTTCTGAATGGACTATGTGGAAGCGCTTACTTCCTTACGCGAGACGGACACCGGCTACCCGGTTCCCGAGGTGTCGCAGTCACTCACCGCGCCGGTCAACCGGCATCTGCTCGACTACGTGACCGAAGACCCGTTCGGCGCGCATGTCTTTCCTGGCAACGAAACGTACTCGACCGAGGACTTCCTCGACGACCTCGGCAAGCAGCTCGCCGACACCGCGCCGATCCACCTGTGGTCGTACATCCCGACGTGCGCGTACCGCTGCCGGTTCTGCCAATACCCGGTCGTGCTGGTCAAGGGCGCGGTCGCGGACGACAAGGCGACACAGTGGGTCGACTGGAACATCCGCGAGGCGGAGCTCTGGCTCAAGCGGGTGCCGAACCTGCGTGACGCGCCGGTGGGCGAGTTCAACGTCTTCGGCGGGACACCATCCCTGCTGCCCGCCGACGCGATCCGGCGGCTACTCGACTTCTACCGCGAGAACTTCGGGTTCACCGAAGACACCACGATCCGGTTCGAAGGCGACCCCAGCACGTTCACGCCCGAAAAGCTCGAACTGCTGCGCTCGCTGGGCTGCACGAAGCTGTCGAGCGGCGTCCAGTCGTTCGACGACGAGGTATTGCGGCAGTGCGGGCGTGAGCACAGCTCGCAAATGTGCGTCGACTTCCTGCGTAACGCGAAGGCGTTCGGCTTCGACTGGTACAGCATCGACCTGATGTACGGGCTACTCGACCAAACCGTCGACAGCGTCCGCCGCGACCTCGACATCGTCCTCGAACACGAGCCGCCCGCGGTGGTCTGCACGAAGCTGCACCTGAAGTCCTACACCGACACCAGAACCGGCGTGGCGGGCGTGCAACCCGCGGCGTGGCAACTGCCGGACTATCGCGACAAGCTCGTCGGCCAAGGTCATCGCTGGCCACCACTCGGCGAGCAGTACCAGATGCGCGCACTGCTCACGGATGGCTTGCAGGCGGCGGGTTATCGCGAGTACCCGACGATGTACTTCGCGCGCGGCGCCGAGCCGGAGAAGTGGAAGGCCATCATGGTCGACCAGGACAAGCAGGAGGCCGAGGTCGCGATCGGGCTCGGTGGCAGTTCGAGCTGCCGGGAGTCGGAGGCCATCACCGACGTGCACTGGCAGCGGTACTCCCATGCCGTCGACGAAGGCCGGATCCCGCTCGGCTCGGCGACCCGGTTCTCGCCGGAGGCCCAGGAGTCCCGCGCGATCAAGATGGCGCTGACGACGCTCGCGCCGGTCCGGGATTCGCTGCACAGGGCGCGGTTCGGGCGTTCACTGTTCGACGAGCCGTGGCTTTCGCGGTTCCGCTCGCTGGCCGAGCGCGGGCTGCTCGTGCTCGAGCCCGATCAGATCTCGTTGACCACCAACGGGAAAACCCTCGTCGAGGCCATCATCAACACTGAGCTGTGAGGACTCGTGAGTGTTTTCGCCGGTTAGAACCGGCCGTACCACTCACGAGTCCTGCTAGCGGGAGACGACTTGGGCGAGCACGGCGCGGAAGACCTCCGGGTCGATCGCGGCGGGCCGCTCGGCCAGCCAGTCGCCGATCTCGATGACGAACTGCTCCGGCGTCATCAGCAGGTCGGCGTCGGCCGTCACGACTCCGGCGCGGTTGGGGTAGATGAGCAGCGCGCCGATGACCTCGACGTCCGGGAGCAGGCGTTTGTACTCGGCGATCGCCTCCGGCAGCGAGCTGGAGCCGCCGCGGAACCGGTTTCCGTTGCGGTACAAGGACTCTTCGTCCATCTCGTAATGTCCGGGCGGCCAGGACTTCGACTGGACGAGCACCAGCCGCCTGCCGACGAGCACGGCGTGGTCGATGTCGGCGAACACCGAGCCCGGCAGCGCGAGGCTGTGGAAGATCCGCACCTCGGGCAGCTGGGTGAAATACCGTCGCAGCAACTCCGCCGTGCGGCGCTCGCCGATCTGGTCCGCGTCGGCGCCGACCCGGCCGAACTCGGTCGTGGTGCCGAACTCGGCGGAGATTCCGCGCTCGGTGCGCACGTCGGCGACGTAGCCGCGCGCCAGCCACGCGGCGCTCCCGGCGACCACGACCACCAGCAGCACCCAGACGCCCCAGGCCATCGGCACGAACAGCAGCAGCACGCCCGCCACCACGATCAGCCACGGCGCGTGCCCGTTCCCCTCGCGCTGCGCGCGCCGTGACGCGGGCCTGGCGACCAGGTCCCACCACGGGATGACGTCGGGGTCCAGCACCACCGAGGGCGGCTCGAACGCGGGATCGGCGCCGAACTCGCGCCGCCGCGTGCGGACCGGCGAGCGTGGCCGTGGCGGGGCGATGACGTCGCCGGGCGCGCGGTCGTAGACGGCGCGTTTGGCCGGGTCCGACAACGTTCCGTAAGCCTCTTGGAGCAGCCGGAAGGTACCGGCGGTGCCCCCGGCGTCGGGGTGCATCGACTTGGCCAGCGCCCGGTACGCGGACTTGATTTCCGCTGGTGAGGCCGTTTTCGCCAGCCCGAGCAGCTCGTAGTAGTCGAACCCCTGCACGGCGTGAGCCTACGCGGCGTTGACATGTGACCTTTTGGTCACCTATTCTCGGAGCGTGTCCGACGACGACTTGGTGTTCAAGGCCTTGGCCGACCCCACGCGTCGCCACCTGCTTGACCAGCTCTTCGAGCGCGACGGCCGCACGCTCACCGAGCTGGAGTCGGAACTGGAGATGACCAGGTTCGGTGTCATGAAGCACCTGCGCCTGCTGGAGGAGGCGGGCCTGGTCACCACGCGCAAGGAGGGCCGGGAGAAGCGGCACTTCCTGAACCCGGTGCCGATCCGGCTGATCCACGACCGGTGGATCGACAAGTACACGGAGCACCACGTCTCGGTGCTCGCCGACCTCAAACGAGAACTGGAAGCCGATCATGACTGAAACCGTCACCGAGACCCGTACCCAGCAGGTCTACCGGATCTACATCAAGGCCACCCCGCAGGCGGTCTGGGACGCGATCACGAAGCCGGAGTTCACGGCGAAGTACGGCTACACCGGGCTGGTCGACTACGAACTCAGGCCAGGCGGAAAGTACGTCACCCGGTCGACGCAGGAGTGGCTCGACATGGGCATGCCCGAGGTGATCGTCGACGGCGAGGTCATCGAGGCCGACCCGCCCCGCAAGCTCGTGCAGACCTGGCGGCTGGTCATGTCGCCCGAGATCATGGCCGAGGGCTTCACCAAGCTCACCTACGAGATCTTCGAGACCAAGGCGGCGGGCACCCGTCTCACGGTCACCCACGACGTGACCAACGCGCCGGCGACCGCCCGCATGATCGCGGGCACCGACGAGGACGAGACCAACGCGGGCGGCGGCTGGGCCTGGATCCTCTGCGACCTCAAGTCGCTGCTGGAGACCGGCTCCAACATCGCCGGCTGATCCGGGGTTGAGAAAAGCCCGAATGTGGCTTTCGTCAGATGCGATCTGACGAAAGCCACATTCGGGCCAGGACAACTTACTCCGAGTAGGTCAGGTTCTTGCCCGACGAGGGGTCGAACAGCTTGACCTTGTCGGCGTCGAACCAGATGTCGACCGGCTGGCCTTCGGCCGCGGCGGAAGCCGCCGAAAGCCGTGCCACGACCGCCGATTCGCCGCCGGGGACGTCATCCGACCCGCTGTCCGCGGCCAGCTCGGCGAGTTCCGAAGACGTCGCCGACTCACCCTCGACCGTGAAGTGCGCGTACTTCTCCGACCCCATCGACTCGAGCACGTCGACGGTCGCCGTGAACGTCGCACCACCCTGCCGCTGAGCGTCGTCGAGCAACGCGACGTCCTCGAAATGCTCAGGCCGGATACCGACGATGACCTCACGCGGCGCGTCGGCCGCCTCAGCGAGCCGCCGGACGCGATCGGTCAGCGCCACGGTCCCGAAAGCGCTCCGCAGCGACCCTTCCTCCAAAGTCGCCGGGACGAAGTTCATCGAGGGCGACCCGATGAACCCGGCGACGAAGAGGTTCGCCGGGTTGTCGTACAGGAACTGCGGCGACCCGATCTGCTGCACATACCCGGCCCGCAGCACGACGACCCGGTCGCCGAGCGTCATGGCCTCGGTCTGGTCGTGCGTGACGTACAGCGTGGTGGTCCCGAGCTGCTTCTGGATCTTCGACACCGACGTCCGCATCTGCCCGCGGAGCTTGGCGTCCAGATTGGACAGTGGCTCGTCCATCAGGAACGCCTTGGGGTTACGGACGAT
This sequence comes from Amycolatopsis sp. NPDC059657, assembly GCF_042734395.1. NCBI lineage: Bacteria > Bacillati > Actinomycetota > Actinomycetes > Pseudonocardiales > Pseudonocardiaceae > Amycolatopsis > Amycolatopsis sp. NPDC059657. Next base: position 43,946 of record NZ_JBHWEB010000020.1, read on the forward strand.
CGCCCGGCCCATCGCGACGCGCTGCCGCTGCCCACCGGACAGGTTCGCAGGCTTGCGGTCCAGGTGCCCGGTCAGGTCGAGGATCTGAGCCGCTTCCTCGACCTTGGCGCGCACCGTCTTGTCGTCCACCTTGGCCAGCCGCAACGGGAACGCCATGTTCTCCCGCACGCTCAGGTGCGGATACAGCGCGTAGGACTGGAACACCATCGCGATGTCGCGGTCCTTCGGTGCCTTCTCGTTGACACGCTTGCCGTCGATGCGCAGCTCACCGCTGGAGATGTCCTCCAGGCCCGCGACCATGTTCAGCGTGGTCGACTTCCCGCAGCCGGACGGGCCGACGAGAATGATGAACTCGCCGTCGGCGATCGTGATGTCCACTTCGGACACGGCGAGCGCGCCGTCGGGGTACTTCTTGGAAACCTTGTCCAGGACGATTTCAGCCATGTCTTACCCCTTCACCGCACCGGACGTCAGCCCCGCCACGATGCGGCGCTGGAAGAACAACACGAAAATGATGATCGGGACGGTGATCACCACGGCTGCCGCGGAGATCGTCCCGGTCGGGTCCTCGAACTGCGAGGACCCGGTGAAGAACGACAACGCGGCCGGCACCGTGCGCGACGCCTCGGTGGACGTCAGCGAGATGGCGAACAGGAAGTCGTTCCAGCAGAAGATGAACACCAGGATCGCCGTGGTGAACACGCCGGGCGCGGCCAGCGGCGCGATCACCTTGCGGAACGCCTGCGCCGGTGTCGCGCCGTCCATCTTCGCCGCTTTCTCGAGCTCCCAGGGGATCTCGCGGAAGAAGGCGGACAGCGTGTAGATCGACAACGGCAGCGCGAACGTGATGTACGGCAGGATCAGGCCGGGCCAGGTGTCGAACAGCCCGAGCTCGCGCTCGATGTTGAACAACGGCGTGACCAGTGAGACCTGCGGGAACATCGCGATCAGCAGCGACAACCCGACCAGCAGCTGCTTGCCGGGGAAGTCGAGCCTGGCGATGGCGTACGCCGCCATCGTGCCGAGCACCACCGCGATCACCGTGGCGATGATCGCGATGCCGATCGAGTTCACCAGCGCTCTGATGAACTCCGTCGTCTGGAAGATGTCGGCGTAGTTCTGCAGTGACCATTCCTTCGGGATGAAACTCCCGTCGGCGATCGTCGCCTTGGTCTTGAACGACAGTGAGATCACCCAGAGCACCGGCACCAGCGCGAACACCAGCACCAGGATGTCGACCAGGCCCCACTTGACCTTGCGGCTCGTCGTGACCGCTCCACCCATCACCATCAGCGCTTCCCCCCTTCGTCCGACCCGGGCGCGGCGGTGCCGAACACCTTGATGAAGATGAACGCGATGATCGCCACCGTCAGGAAGATCAGCACGGCCATGGTCGACCCGATACCGAGGTTCAAGCCCTTCACCAGGTTGTTGTAGGTCTGCATGGATACCGACGCCGTATCTTGCGCGCCTTTGGTGAGCACGAAGATGTTGTCGAAGATGCGGAACGCGTCGAGTGTGCGGAACAGCAGCGCGACCAGGATCGCCGGCTTCATGACCGGCAGCATCACCTTGGTGAACCGCTGCCACGCGGTCGCGCCGTCCATCGCCGCCGCCTTGAGCAGGTCGTCCGGCACCAGCGCCAGCCCTGCCATCAGCAGCAGCGCCATGAACGGCGTGGTCTTCCACACCTCGGCGGCCACGATGACCGCCAGCGACGCCCACTTGTCGGTCAGCACGGCCGTGTCCGAGCCGAACCAGGTCAAGATGTTCGCGAGATAGCCGGTTTTCGGAGTCCACGCGTAGAACCACGAGAACGCCGCGACGACCGTGACGATGCCGTACGGGATCAGCGCGACCGTCCTGATCAAGCCACGCGCGACGAGTGTGCGGTGCATGATCAACGCCAGTGCCATGCCGAGTACGAACTCGATGATCACCGAGACCACCGTCAGCAGCATGGTGATGCCGAACGCCGTCCACCAATAGCTGTTCGTCAGCACCGAGACGTAGTTGTCGAATCCGATGAACTCCTGCTGTGCCGGGAAACGCAGGTCGTAGCGCTGCAGCGAGAGCCAGACCGAGTAGATGATCGGATAACCCGTCACCGCGACCATCACGATGAACGCGGGTGCGCACAGCAACAGGCCGAGTTTGCGCTCGGCCTTCTTTCCTTCGCTGAGCGCGGGTTTCGCCTTCTTGCTGCCCGCCGCGGCGGGAGCCTCCTTGACCGCATGGCTCACGGGATCACCCCTTTCGAGTTCAGCGCGTCGCCGAGCTGGGCACGCAGCTTGTCCGCGGTGGCCTGCGGATCGATGTCCGACGGCGGCGACAGGATCTTCGACATCAGCGTGGACGCGTTCTGGTACGCCGGGGTCAGCGGCCGGACGGCGGCCGACTTCAGCGCTTCCAGAATCGTCATGCGCATCGGGTATTCCGTGTCCATGCTCGGGTTGTCGGCGCTCGCGGGCTTGCTCGCGTCGAGTGGCTTGGTGTCGGTGTAGACCGACTCGATGGTCGGCGGGACACCGGACTTGAGCGCGGAGAACTTCTGGTTGTCCGGGTTACGCAGGCACAACGCGGCCTCGAACGCCTCTGGCTTGTGTTTGGAGTACGTGCTGACCGCCAGGTTCGCGCCACCGATGGTGGTCTTGGCCGGCTTGCCCGCCTCCGCCGCCGGATAGGTCGTCCACTTGAAGTGCGGCAGGTCCGCCTTCTTGTCCTTCGCGTACGCCGCGTAGACGAACGGCCAGTTCAGCTCGAACCCGGCGTTGCCACGCTGAAACGCCTGGCGGACGTCGTCCTCCTGCGAGTTGGTCAGCGACGCGTCGGTGACGTTCGAGGTGGCGATCTTCTTGAGCAGCGCCAACGCCTTGATCGCGCCGTCGTCCATCACCACGGACTTGCCGTCGTCGGAGAGGATGTGCCCGCCGAACGACTCGACGAGGGTGTTGTAGAAGACGACCAGGCCTTCGTACTGCGCGCCGGTGAAGACGATGTTGCCCGGCTTGCCCTGTGCCTTGAGCGCCTGGGCCTGCGAGATCATCTCATCCCACGTCTTCGGCGGCGTCGGGCTGAGCCGGTCGTCGTACCAGAGCAGCTGGACGTTGGTGTTCTTGGTGGCGGCGTAGAGCTTTCCGTTCCACATGGCCGTTTCCTGCGGCCCCGGCAACACTCCCGCGGACGCCTTCTCCTTGTTGGCGCCCGTCCACTCCTCCGCCCAGCCCGCCTCGGCGAATTCGGCGACCCAGGTGACGTCGAGATAGAGGAGGTCGAGTGAGGTGTCGCCGGCGGCGAGCCTGCGCACCATCTGCTCGCGCTGACCGTCCGAGCCACGCGGGAGCTTGTTGTAGACGATCTCGTAGCGGCCTGCCGCCGCCTTGTTGCAATTGTCCACTACGGACTGCAGGTTGTCCTCTGGCGCGTGGTACAGGTTGATCTTCAGCCCACTGTCCGAACCGCAAGCGGTGAGCAGGCTCGCCGCGACGAGCCCGGCGCCCGCCAGCGCCGCGACCCTGCCCGGCGAGCGCCCCCGTTGCTTGCCCGCGATCGCTTTCCCCATCAGGCCTCCTAGCGGCGCGCACGACGAGGCCCGGAGTACTCCGGCAGGCTGAACGATCACCCGCGCCAGCACCCCGACGTGCTAGTGCTCGGGCGGAACGGTGGAGGCCGTCCCGCCCGACTGGTGTGAGCAACCTATTCCGGCCGATCACAGCCCGCAAGCGTCATCCGCAACGATTCAGAGACCTGGTAGTACCGGGGTAGATCATCTCACCCGGTCGAGGGACTGGGCCGCATGGCGAGTTTCGCCAGCAAGTCACGGCCTTGCTCGGCCGTGCGCGGCTGGCACAGCACGTCGTAGCGGCCGGCGACCAGCTGGCTCGCCGAGGAGAAATCGCGGCGGCCTTTGGACATGCTGTACCCGATTGCCGCAAAGACGACGCCGGACAGCACACCGAAGACGAGCCCGGTCAGCATCGGCTGCCAGGCGAATCCCTGGTTGTTGAACATGCCGAGCAGCAGCCCGACCACGAGCCCGAACCAGGCACCGGACACCGCGCCGGTGCCGAGCACCCGTCCCCAGGAAAGCCTGCCGATAACGCGTTCGACCAGCATGAGGTCGACGCCGACGATCGTCACGTCCTCGACCGAGAACTCGCTCTCGGCGAGGTAGTCGACGGCGCGCTGCGCCTCGCCGTAGGTCCCGTACGACCCGATCGGCCAGCCGCTCGGCGGGGTCGGAAGCCGAGGCTGCCCCGCGGGCTGCTTGCCACCAAAGGGACTGCTCAAGCTGACCACCTACGCACTCGTGAGGATTGTGCGTCCCATCCTCTCAAGTCCGGCGCGAGCGTGCGAACCAGGCGTCAGCCGTCCCAGTCCAGCCGCAGCGCGGTGACGTCGACGCCGACCGGCGTCGCCTGGATCCGGGTCGACTCCTCCGGCAGCCGCCAGCGTCCCGGCAGCCGCTCGACCAGCGCCGCGAGCGCGATCTCGGCCTGCCATCTGGCCAGATGCGCCCCGAGGCAGAAGTGGATCCCGTGCCCGAACGACAGCTGCGCGCCCGCGGCCCGCCGAGGGTCGAAGCGGTGCGGATCGGCGAAGACCGCCGGATCGCGATTGGCGGAGATGATCATCGCGACCACCCGCTCGCCCTGGCTGATCGCGTGCCCGCCGATACTCGTCGCGGTGGTCGTGAACCGGTCGGTGCCACCCGACGGTGGCAGGAACCTGAGCACTTCTTCGACGATGCCCGTGACCGGCGCGGCGCGCAGCCACGGATACCGGTCGAGGCACAGCAAAGCGTTCACCAGCAAGGTTTTCGTGGTCTCGTGGCCGTTGATGAGCAGCAGCGCGCAGAAGTCGACCAGTTCGTCATCGGTGAGCCCGCCGGCGGCGAGCAAGGTGCTGATCACGTCGTCGCGTGGCGCCGCCCGGCGTGCTTCGAACAGCTCGCGAAAATAGCAGGCTAGTTCGTCATATGCCTTCTCGAATTCGGCCCGGCGCGAAGGGTCGCGCGCGAACGAACCGGCGAACGAGGTGACCGCCTCCGCCCAGCGCACGAAGTCCGGCTGCCGTGCGGGATCGACGCCCAGCAACGCGGCGATGGTGCTGATCGGCAGCGGATAGGCGAACCCGTCGATGAAGTCCAGGCTGTTCGTCTTGGGTGCGTCGAGCAGATCGCGAACGGTCGCGGCGATGCGTGGTTTCAGCGCCTCGATCGCCCTCGGGGTGAACGCGCGGCTGACGATCTTGCGTTGCCGATGATGCTCGGGCGGGTCGAGCGCGAGCATGGTGCGCAGCAAGGGATTGTCCGCGTGCGGCACGGCCTCGGCGCTGTACCGCAGCTCATCGGACGAGAACGTGGCGTGCTCGGTGAGCACGCGATCGACGTCGGCGTGGCCGTGCACGAACCAGGCGCCATGCTCGAACCGGACCGGCTCACGCAGCCCGTCGCCCGCGGTCCGTTCGTGGAAATCGAAGATCACTTCAGTGCTGGTCATCAGCCGATCGTGACGACGGCGGCGCGGCCATGGCTTGGAGAAAACGGCCATCGGCCAAGGCGCCGGGCAGGCATCCCGCCGACCGCCGGAACTCGGCGAGCAGATGCGGCTGGTCGTAGAACCCATGCCGCGCGGCGATGTCCGCCCAGTGCGGCGGCTTGCCGAGCGTGAGCGATTCGCGGGCCGAGTCGACGGCCCGATGCAACCGGGTCACCCGCAGATAGGCCTTGGGCCGCAGCCCGACGGCCTGACCGAACCGTCGCCGCAGCTGCCGTTCCGAAAGACAGGCCAGGTCCGCGTGCTCGGCGACGGTGAGCTCCGGCCGTGCGTCCATCGCGCGCACCACCCGCAGCATGAGTTCGTCAGGCTCGCGCTTGGGCTCGAGCCGCCCGGCTTCGAGCGCGCGTGCGTCGCGGGCGCCCAGCAACTCCTCGATCGGCGCACCGCCGACCGGGACCTCGTCGGCCGCCACCCCGAACCAGGCCAGGCAGGCACCCGGCCGCAACCGGAAGCCGGTCAGTTTCCCGCCCGGCGGCAGCGACCCCTGCCTGGCGACCTGCTCGGCACCCGCCAGCCAGAGCCCCCTGCCGGGAATGACCAGCAGGTCCACGGCGGGTTCCGGGAGCGACGGCGGAAGCGGGCCCACGTCATCGCGAAGCCAGCGCGCGACCACGTGTGCGCGCAGGCCCGGCGTCGGCGTGAACCCGATCATGCGACCAGCGTAAGTCGTGAGTGTTCCCCCCGGGTATTGACCACGCGGGAACCCAACCACCCCAAAAACACCCACAGGGTACAAGAGAAAAAAAAAAAAAAAAAGGAACCACCAAAGAAGAAA
>NZ_JBHWEB010000020.1:50291-112560 GCF_042734395.1 Amycolatopsis sp. NPDC059657
ACGTCTCCGCAACGCCCGCGCGCCACCTGGGGTGCGCGCGGCCCGGGGGTCGGCGCCACCCATATCTGCCCACCAGCTTATGTGGTGTGTGTTCCCGCGGGTTCTGACCGTCGGGAACACTCACGAGCCCTTATCCCCGCGACTTGTACTCGCGCAGGAGACCGCGCGAGATGATCGTCTTCTGGATCTCGGACGTGCCTTCGCCGATGAGCAGGAACGGGGCCTCGCGCATGAGGCGCTCGATCTCGTACTCCTTCGAGTAGCCGTAGCCACCGTGGATGCGGAACGAGTCCTGGGTGACCTCGGCGCAGTACTCGCTGGCGATCAGCTTCGCCATGCCGGCTTCGACGTCGTTGCGCTCGCCGGAGTCCTTGAGGCGCGCGGCGTTGACCATCATCAGGTGCGCGGCCTCGACCTTGGTGGCCATCTCGGCGAGCTTGAACGCGATCGCCTGGTGCTCGGCGATCGCCTTGCCGAAGGTCTTGCGCTGCTGGGCGTACTCGACGGCCAGCTCGAACGCGCGGATCGCGATGCCGCAGGCGCGGGCGGCGACGTTCACCCTGCCGACCTCGACACCGTCCATCATGTACGAGAAGCCCTTGCCCGGCGCCTCGCCGAGCACCTTGTCGGCGCCGATGCGGAAGCCGTCGAACACCGCTTCGGTGGTGTCGACGCCCTTGTAGCCCATCTTGTCGATCTTGCCGGGGATGGTGAGCCCCGGAGCGACCTCGCCGAAGCCCTCAGGCTTCTCGACGAGGAAGGTGGTCAGGTTCTGGTGGGGCTTTTCGGCGCCCTCGTCGGTCTTCACCAGCAGCGCGATCAGGTTGGAGCTGCCGCCGTTGGTGAGCCACATCTTGGCGCCGTCGATGACATAGTCGTCGCCGTCGCGCTTGGCGCGGGTCTTGATCGCGGCGACGTCGGAGCCGAGGTCCGGCTCGGACATGGAGAACGAGCCGCGCACCTCGCCGGTCGCCATCCTGGGCAGGAAGTGCTCCTTCTGCGCCTGCGTGCCGTGCCGCGAGATCATGTGCGCGACGATGAAGTGCGTGTTGATCACGCCGGAGACGCTCATCCAGCCGCGCGCGATCTCCTCGACGACGAGCGCGTAGGTCAGCAGCGACTCGCCGAGCCCGCCGAACTCCTCGGGGATGGTGAGCCCGAACAGGCCCATCTCCTTCATGCCCTCGACGATCTCGGCCGGGTAGGTGTCGGAGTGCTCCAGTTCCTGTGCGTGCGGGATGACCTCCTTGTCCACGAACGCACGGACCGTCGCGAGGATCTCGGACTGGACGTCCGTCAGGCCGGCTGTCTGGGCGAGGCGAGCCATCACTGCTCCCTTTCGAGCGGTCGGAACGCCGTGCCCGGCGCTGGGTTACCGGTGAGTATGACCCCAATCCCCCAGTACTGCTATGAGCACGCTCACGCCCGTCTACGGTGAGAGCACACCAGCACGAGGGGAACAGAACGTGAGCTACCCGCAGGATCCCTACGGCCAGCAGCCCCCGCCGTACGGGCAGCAGCCGTCGGGGCCGTACCAGCAGCAGCCCTACGGCTATCCGCAGCCCGGCTACCCGTACGGGTCCGGGATCAACCCGGCAAGCCAGGACACCGGGATGGCCGTCGGCGCGCTGGTCTGCTCGATCGTCGGGCTCTTCCTGTGTGGCGGGACACTGTCGATCGTCGGGATCGTCCTCGGGCACATCGCGCGCGCCAAGGCGAAGCGCGGTGAGGCGGGTGGCGAGGGCATGGCGCTGGCCGCGTTGATCATCGGGTACCTCGCGATCGCGCTGATCATCATCGGCGTCGGCGTGTTCCTCGCGTTCGGCTTCGCGACCGACTGGCGTTTCAGGTAAGAGGGGCAGAAGAGCATGACCGAACCGTCCAGCCCGGCATCGGACCCGACGCCGTCGTCACCCGATCCGGTGGCCGACGCCACCGCGGCGCCGTCGCCTTCGCCGGATCCCACGGCCGAGCCGGCCCCGGAGCCCACGCCCGCCCCGGAGCAGGTGTTCCCTTCGTCGACCGGCTTCGCCTCGCCGGATCCGGAGCCGGATCCGTACGGCGCCCCGCCCGCGCCCGAGCCGTTCGTGTCGCCCGGCCCCGAGTCGTTCGGCACGCAGCCGCCCTACGGCCAGGGCTACCAGTACGGCTACGCGCCGACGGGTGGCCCGTACGTGCCGCCGCCCAGCAGCGGGCTGGCGATCGGCGCGCTGGTCAGCTCGATCGCCGGGCTGCTCACCTGCGGTCTCGCGGCGATCGCGGGCGTGATCATGGGTCACATCGCGTACAACCAGGCCAAGCGCGGTCAAGCGGGCGGCGAGGGCATGGCGTTGTCCGCGATCATCGTCGGTTACGTGATGCTCGCGCTGTGGGCCGGGGTGCTGGCGGCGGCGATCGTTTCCTACACGACCGGGTGGAGTTACCGGTGATCAGCCGTCGGCGGCCTTCAACTGGCCGTTGACGGGTTTCTCCGGTGGCTTCTCGGCCGGTCTGGGTGTCGAGGCCTCCAGAAACCTGAGCAGTTCCACCGGGAACGGCAGCACGAGCGTCGAGTTCTTCTCTGCGGCGACCTCGACGACGGTCTCCAGCAAGCGCAGCTGCAGCGCGGCGGGTGTGTCGGCCATCTGCGCCGCCGCCTGCGCGAGCTTGTAGGAAGCCTGGAGTTCACCGTCGGCTGAGATGACCCGCGCGCGGCGTTCGCGTTCGGCTTCGGCCTGGCGTGACATCGAGCGCTTCATCGACTCCGGCAGCGCGACGTCCTTGATCTCGACGCGGTCGATGTGGATGCCCCAGTCGAGCGCGGGGCTGTCGATCATGAGTTCCAGGCCCTCGTTGAGCCGTTCCCGGTTGGAGAGCAGGTCGTCGAGGTCGCTCTTGCCGATGATCGAGCGCAGCGAGGTCTGCGCGACCTGCGCCACGGCCGCGCGGTAGTCCTGCACGTTGACCGCGGCGATCACCGGGTCTATCACCTTGAAGTAGACGACCGCGTCGACCCGGACGGTCACGTTGTCGCGGGTGATGCCGTCCTGCGCGGGCACCGGCATCGTGACGATCTGCATGTTGACCTTCTGCAGCCGGTCCACGAACGGGACCAGGTAGGTCAGTCCCGCGCCGCGCACGGCGGGCCTGACCCGGCCGAACCGGTACACGATGCCGCGCTCGTATTGCTTGACCACCCGGACGCTCGCGGAAAGCCACGCGCCGCCCGCGAGCACCGCCGCGCTGAGGATCTCGATCACCATGGCAACTCCCTGGTGTGCACGCATCCCTTGCCTTCGATGCTACGCCGCGTCAGGTCACGTTTTAAGCCCTGCTTGAAATTCCTTGTCGGCTGGTATGAGGGCTGGAAAGGTTCCCGCCGGAAGCACCTTTTCGATTCTGGGGGTCTCGTGCGTAAATCGATTGCCGCCGTTCTGCTGGCGCTCGCGGCCATTACCGGCTCCGTCACACCGGCGTCGGCCGCTACCGAAACAACGGCAGCGGGCTGTAGTACCGATATGAAGGCCCAAGCGGACGATGGCATCACTGTCTGGGTCTATTACACGACGTTCAGCGGCGAGTGCTACGTCGATCGAGTGCTCGCCGACCGGCGCCTCCGCAATATGTACGGGCATTTCAACATGTTCGGGCCGGACGGCTTCTACAAGGACAGTGTGACCAAGATGTGGACCACCTCGGACGGGTACAACGAATATCCCCGGTTCAAGACCCACCCTGGTGACCTCTGGTGTGCCAAGTTCTACGACGGCAACAACAACCCGGTGACCAGGGCCGTCTGCGTCACCGTCTGATCGGACGGGGTGCCGCTCGCCGCGTTCACGAAAGCGCTTTCAGCCCAGGCTGAAATCCCTTGCCCGGACTCGAAAATCTCACTTAGGTTCAAGTCGCTCAAGCTGATCGACACAGGGGGTATCGTGCGGAAATTCATTATCGGAGCGCTCATCGCCTTCGCCGGTCTCGCCGGCTTGGCCGCACCCGCTTCAGCGGCGGCCGCCGGACCGCAGTCGGTGCAAGGCTGTCCTGGCACCAAGAGCCAGAACAACGACGGGATCACCGTCTTCGTCTACTTCAAAGAAGTGACAGGCAGCTGTGTGGTGAGCCAGGTCATGGCCTCGAACATGTCCGGTGGCTCGATGTACGGGCATTTCTACGTCTGGGGCCCGGACGGCTACGCCACCAACAGCCCGACCAAGACCTGGGGTTACACCGAGGGATTCATCACGAACCCCAACTACGTCGCCCGTTCCGGCCAGCTCTGGTGCGGGAAGTTCTTCGACGGGAACAACAACCCGGTGACCCGCAACGTCTGCGTCACCATCTGAGCCGGTGAGGCTCCGCGGCGCCGTCCGACTCGGTCGGGCGGCGCCGCGTGCCACCCCATAGGCTGATCGCCATGGGCTCCGTGAACAGGGTTTTTGTCGCACAACTGGCGGGTTTGCCGGTTTTCGGCCCTGATGGGGAGTCGATCGGCAAGGTCAGGGACGTGGTCGCGGGCCTGCGGCTGGACCATCAGGCGCCGAGGGTGCTCGGGATCGTGGTCGAGCTGTCCACCCGGCGCCGCGTCTTCGTGCCGATGCTGCGGGTCACCTCGATCGAGCCGATCGCGGTCACCCTGGCGACCGGTTCGGTCAACATGCGCCGTTTCCACCGCCGCCCCAACGAAGTGCTCGTGGTCGGGCAGCTGTTCGACGCGCACGCCGGGCTCGCGGGATCGGACGCCAGGATCACCGTGGTCGACGCGGCCATGGAGCCGACGCGCACCCGCGACTGGGTGCTCGCGAAGCTCGCCATCCGCGAGCGCGCGCGAGGACTCGGCCTCAGCAAGCGGCGCGGATCGCTGCAGGTCATGCCCTGGTCGGAGGTGACAGGGCTCGGGCTGACCGATCTCGCCGGGCAGCCGCAAGGCGCCGGGCAGCTGCTGGTGCTGTTCGACACCATGCGCGCGGTCGACGTCGCCGCCACGTTGCGCGACCTGCCGTTGAAACGGCGGCATGAGGTCGCCGACGCGATGGACGACGAGCGGCTCGCCGACGTCATCGAAGAGCTGCCGGAGGACGACCAGAAGGACCTGCTCTCCTACCTGCCGGAGGAGCGCGCCGCGGACATCCTCGAGGCGATGAACCCCGACGACGCGGCCGACCTGCTCGCCGAGCTGACCCCCGCCGACCAGACCAGGCTGCTGGAGCTGATGGAGCCGGACGAGTCGGCGCCGGTCAAGCGGCTGCTGGCGTACTCGGCCGACACCGCGGGTGGCCTGATGACGCCGGAGCCGGTGATCCTCACGCCCGACGCGACGGTCGCCGAGGCGCTCGCGCGCATCCGCAACCCCGAGCTGCCGCCCGCGCTGGCGAGCATGGTGTTCGTCTGCCGCCCGCCGACCGAGACGCCGACCGGGCGTTATGTCGGCTGCGTGCATTTCCAGCGCCTGCTGCGCGAGCCACCGGCCGAACTGGTCGCGGGCATCACCGACACCGACCTGTCCGCGCTGCGGCCCGAAGCGCCGCTGGCCGAGGTGACGCGCTACTTCGCGGCGTACAACCTCGCCTGCGGACCGGTCGTCGACGCCGAGGATCATCTGCTCGGCGCGGTCACGGTCGACGACGTGCTCGACCACCTGCTGCCGGAGGACTGGCGTGAGACCGGTCTCCACGACATCACCGGCGAACCCGGTGACCACCCTGAGGAGGCGGACCATGCCTGAGCTCCTGTCACGGCGGCGGCTGGACCAGCCGCGCAGCCAGAGCCGGTTCGCCTTCAGCATCGACCCGGACATGTTCGGGCGGCTGACCGAACGGGTCGCGCGGTTCCTCGGCACCGGGAAGTACCTGTTCTGGCAGACGCTGGCGGTCGTCGTCTGGATCGTGCTGAACCTGTTCGCGGTCTCGCTGCGCTGGGACCCGTACCCGTTCATCCTGCTCAACCTGGCATTCTCGACGCAGGCCGCGTACGCCGCGCCGCTGATCCTGCTCGCGCAGAACCGGCAGGACGACCGCGACCGCGTCTCGCTGGAGGAGGACCGCAACCGCGCGGCGCAGACGAAGGCGGACACCGAGTACCTGGCCAGGGAGATCGCCGCGCTGCGCATCGCGGTCGGCGAGGTCGCGACGCGCGACTATCTGCGCGGCGAGCTCGACAAGCTGCGCGAAGACCTCAACCCGAAGCCGAAGAAGCCCAAGCAGAACCGGGCCGAGAGCGCGACTCCTACCGGTACGTAGCATGGAGGCGTGACCAGTACGCAGCAGCTTCCCAGCGTCGAAGAAGTCCGTACCGCTCTGAAGGCCGTCCAGGACCCGGAGATCAAGAAACCGATCACCGATCTGGGCATGGTCAAGGACGTCGTGGTCGGCGAAGACGGCGTGGTCACCGTCGGCATCTACCTGACGGTCGCCGGCTGCCCGCTCAAGGCGACGCTCACCAACGACACCAAGGCCGCGGTCGAGAAGCTACCCGGCGTCACCGCCGTGCACGTCGAGCTGGACGTGATGAGCGACGAGCAGCGCACGGAGCTGCGCAAGTCGCTGCGCGGCGACTCGGCGGACCCGGTCATCCCGTTCGCCCAGCCCGGCTCGCTGACCAGGGTCTACTGCGTCGCGTCCGGCAAGGGCGGCGTCGGCAAGTCCTCGGTGACGGTCAACCTCGCGGTCGCCATGGCCCAGCGCGGCCTCTCCGTCGGCGTGGTCGACGCCGACATCTACGGCCACTCGATCCCCCGCATGCTGGGCGCGAACGAGAAGCCGACCAAGGTCGACACGATGATCATGCCGCCGCAGGCGCATGACGTGAAGGTCATCTCGATCGGCATGTTCACCCCCGGCAACGCCCCGGTCATGTGGCGTGGCCCGATGCTCCACCGGGCGTTGCAGCAGTTCCTGGCCGACGTGTTCTGGGGCGACCTCGACATCCTGCTGCTCGACCTGCCGCCGGGCACCGGCGACATCGCCATCTCGGTCGCCCAGCTCATCCCCAACGCGGAGATCCTGGTCGTCACCACCCCGCAGCAGGCGGCAGCCGAGGTCGCCGAGCGCGCGGGCGCGATCGCGATCCAGACCCGCCAGCGCGTCGCGGGCGTCATCGAGAACATGTCCTGGCTGGAGAACCCGGACGGCACCCGCCTGGAGGTCTTCGGCTCGGGTGGCGGCCAGACGGTCGCGGACTCGCTCTCGAAGTCGGTCGGCTCCAAGGTCCCGCTGCTCGGTCAGGTCCCGCTCGACCCCCGCCTGCGCGAGCAGGGCGACGCGGGCACCCCGATCGTGCTGGCCGAGCCCGAGGCCCCTGCCTCGCTCGTGCTGAAGGACGTCGCGACCAAGCTTTCGGTCCGCGCCCGCGGTCTCGCGGGCATGATGCTGAACGTGACCCCCGCGGGTCGCTGACGCCCCATTCCTGTCGGTCCCCCCGAGTACTTTGGGTACTCGGGGGATGCTCGAACGTTGTGAACGGGGCGTTCACAACGCTGAGCGTTGCGAACGGGGCGTTCGTTTCGATCGCGGCGCGGGCCAGCCCAGGCTTAGGTGGCGTCCGGGTCGACCGGTGGCTTCTCGCCCGGCTTCAACGGCTCGGCCTGCGGCTTCGCCGGCGCCGCCGCGTAGCCGTTCGACCCGTTGGCGCCGTTCGTGCCGCCGTTGCCGTTGATGTTGTTCAGGCCGAGCGGGTCCGAGTCACCGTCGAACAGGTGCTGCGTCACCACGCGCTTGGGGTCGAAGTTGCGCAGGCCGCGCAGGTCTTCGAGGGGCTTGCGGAGTTGCTCGAACTCCGGGCCCATTTCGTCGCGCAGCTGCTCGCGGGCGCCGGTGGCGAACTCGCGAACCTTGCGCATGCTCTTGGCGAGCCAGGCCGCCGCTTCAGGCAACCGCTCCGGACCGAGAATGAAGAGACCGGCGACGATGAGCACGAGGATCTCGCCCCAGCCAACGCTGTCGAACACCCGTGAACCTCCGCGTCAGGCCAAACCAAGTCAAGCCTACCTGTGTGGTCAGGCCGATCCCAAGGTCACATCGACGGTCAAAACCGCCTTGTCACGGACAAGCTGGACAGGGACGACCTCACCGGGCGCCTTGTCGTCGACGCCCGCCAGGAAATCGAGGGCCGCGCGGACCGGGTGGTCACCGATCTTGATGATCACGTCGCCCTCGCGGATGCCCGCCTTGGCGCCGGGGCCCTCCGGAGCGAGGTTCTGCACACGCGCGCCGGTGCTGGTGCTGCCCGCGACCGAGGCGACGTTGATGCCGATGTCGGCGTGCTTGATCGTCTCGCCCTTGATGAGTGCCTTGGCGACCTTCATCGCCTTGTCGGACGGGATCGCGAAGCCGAGGCCGATGCTGCCGTCGCCCTGCGCGGTCTTGATCGACGAGTTGATGCCGACCAGCGCGCCGGTCGAGTCGACGAGCGCGCCACCGGAGTTGCCGTGGTTGATGGGTGCGTCCGTCTGGACCGCGTAGTAGGCGCCGGGCGCCTGGCCCTCGTCCCCACCGGCGATCATCGGCCGGTTCACCGCGCTCACCACGCCGGCGGTGACCGTGTTCTGCAGGCCGAGAGGGGAGCCGATGGCGACCACCGCGTCGCCGGGCGCCAGGTCGCCTGACTTGCCGACCTGGACCACCGTGAGGTTCGGCGTATCGACCTTGACCACCGCGAGGTCGCCCTTCAGGTCACCGCCGACGACCCTGCCGATGGCCTGCCTGCCGTCGGTGAAGAACACCGTCACGATCATCTGCTTGTTGGTGACCGCGTCGGCGATCACGTGGTAGTTGGTGAGCAGGTACCCCTGCCCGTCGATCACCACACCCGAGCCGAGGCTCCCGTTGTCCGCGCCTGGGGCGGTGACCTGGATCGAGACGACCGCCGGCGCGACCCGCTTCGCGATGTCGGCGACCGAACCGGCCGGGCGTTCCTTGGCGGCTTCGGCCTCGGCGATGTTCGCGGAGCCGGTCAGCGACTCACCCGCGCTGGCGAACCACCAGCCGACCAGCCCGCCGACAGCGCCGACCAGCAGCGCGATGACGCCGAGCAGTGCCAGCGCCCTGGGCTTGACGCGACGGCCGAACAGGACCTCGGGCAGGCTGAGCTGCGCGCCTGGCTTGCGCTCGGCCTGCTCTTCCTCGTCCTCGGTGGCCACGGCGGGACCGCCGAGCACCGCGCCCGCGCCGGGGTCACGCCAGGGGTTCGCGGCGTGGGACCACAACGCGGCTTCGGCGGGATCCGCCTTGGCAGAACCGTTGCCACCGGCCGGACGCTCCAGCAGCACGCCCTCGGCGCCTTCCGGGCGCCGGAACGCCTCGGCCAGAGACTCCGGCGGCGGGCCGAGCGGCCGATGACCGTTGCCACGGGCGGGGGCGGAGAGCTTGTCGAAAGCGCCTTCGACGCCGTGCGGGCGCCCGAAGGTCGCTGCCAGCGCCGGATCCACGGCGGGTTTGTCGAGCGGACGCGGCGGGAGCCGGTCTTCGCCATGCTGCTCGTGATTCGGCTGCTCGGTCATCGTTCCCCGGTGCTGAGATGATCAGGTCGCTCGGCGTGACCCTACCGCCAAGCCTCAGTGACCGAGTCTGCCTCGGCAACGGTGAAACTGGCGTTGCCTACTTCAGGCCCACGAGCTGCGGCGTCGAGGTGACCGTCGGCGTGGCGGGAACGGGCTTCGGCGGCACCAGCTCGGCGGGCACCAGGTTGACGCCCTGCTGCGGCGGCCGGGTGCTGCTGTCGTTGGCGACCTCGCCGGTGTCACCCGAGGTCGCGACCAGGGCGAGTGCGCTGAGCACGAGTCCGGAGACCACGACACCCGCGCCCTGCGCCGCACGGCGCTTGGCCACACCGATCCTGCCGCCGCCGAGCACGTTGGGCGAGTTACCCAGCGGCGCGGAACTTCCCAACGGGGAGGTGCCTCCGAGCACGCCGGAGTCACGCAGCCCGGCGACCCGGTCGGGCCGCTGGATCGCGACGAGCTGACCGTCCGCGGTGATCGCGAGGTTGTCCGGTGTCGCGTCGAGTTCGGTGTTCTGCGGGATCTGCTGCAGGCTGGCCAGGAACCCGGCGGACATCAACGGCGCGCCCGCGCGCCGCAGCGCACGTACGGCCTGCCGCTGCGCCGACACCTCGGCCGCGCACGACGCGCACCGCGCGATGTGCGCCATCGCCCTGTCCTGGGCGCCGAGCGTCAGCTCGCCGTCCACGAGGGCCACTACCGCGTCTGGAAGCAAATGCGACTCGGGGAGGCCCCATCCTCGCGGTTCGCTCATGCGGGGGCCTCCACGGCTTCACGTTCCGTCGCGCGACGGCGTTCCAGGGAAGCGCGCAGCGCCTGCCGCCCGCGGTGAATCCTGCTTCGCACGGTGCCGAGTTTAACGCCCAGCGTCGCGCCGATCTCCTCGTACGAGAGACCTTCGACGTCGCACAGCACGACCGCGGCGCGGAACTCCGGGGGCAGCTCGTCGAGCGCCTCCTGCAGATCCGGGTCGAGGTGGGTGTCCGAGTAGACCTGCTCCGGGCTCGGGTCGTCGCCGACGATCCGGTCGGTGTCCTCGGGCAGCCCCTCCATGCGCACCCGCGAGCGGCGGCGCGCCATGTCGAGGAAGAGGTTGGTGGTGATGCGGTGCAGCCAGCCTTCGAAGGTGCCGGGCTTGTAGGACGCGAGCGAGCGGAACACGCGGATGAAGGTCTCCTGCGTGAGGTCCTCGGCGTCGTGGGTGTTGCCGGTGAGACGGTAGGCCAGGCGATACACGCGGTCGGCGTGCTCGCGGACGACCTCGTCCCACGAGGGCGGGGTCCATGTGGCCTCGCTCGCGTCGACCGTGACCGGCTCGACCTCGTGCGGGCTCTCCAGCTGGCTTGTCGTCATCGGCTGAGTCGGCACCTCCATCATCAGGCTGTTCTCCCCACTTACTGCACCCAACGCGGGCGGTCCGCTCGGTGTTCCCGATCTGCTGGACTTGAGTCTGTCCGGCTTCCTTATGGTTCTAATGAGCTTGGGCTGAGAGAAGTCTGAGAAGTTGATGGTCAAGTTGAAACCGGGTCGATCAGGGAGCCTGCGCTGATTTATCGACAAGCAGCGCTAACCTCCCTGCGTGAGCTCCGGAACACACGCCACCCCCTCGGCTCAGGTGACTGACGCCGATTTCGTGGAGGGGTACCTGCCTGACGACGAGGCGCTGGTCGCCGCGCGCGTCAGAGCGGCGGATTTCGGCTGTGTCCCGCTCGGGCCCGCCGCCGGTGCCGCGCTGCGCTTCATGGCCGCGACACTGCAGGCCAGGGCCGTCGTGGAGATCGGGACGGGCGCCGGGGTCAGTGGGCTGTACCTGCTGCGCGGGATGGCCCGTGACGGCGTGCTGACGTCCATCGACCTCGAGCCGGAGTACCACCGGTCGGCGCGCAAGGTGTTCACCGAGGCGGGCTTCCCGCCCGGGCGGACCCGGCTGATCATGGGCAAGGCGCTCGACGTGCTCCCCCGGCTGACCCCCGGCGGCTACGACCTGGTGTTCGTCGATTCGGCACGAGTGGAGTACCCGAGCTGCTACGAGAAGGCCGTGTCGCTGCTGCGGCCAGGTGGCGTGCTGGCGTTCCACAACGTGCTCGCCGGCGGCAGGGTGGCCGATCCTTCACGCCGTGATCCCGAGACGCTGGCGCTGCGCGAGGTCGCGCGTGCCATCCGCGAGGACGAGCGGCTGGTGCCCGCGTTGCTGCCCGTCGGCGGCGGGCTCTTGGTCGCCGCCGTCGCGTAGAGGGCGAGGCCCAGCCATGCCGTGGTGAGCGCGATCAGCCACGGCCAGCCCGCGTGCCCGTACACGACGCTTCCGATCGTGCCGCCGACGCTGCTGCCCAGGTAGTAGCAGAGCGTGTAGAGGCCGGAAACCTGGCCGCGCGCGTGTTCCGGCGCCTCGGCGGCCGCCCAGCCGTTGGCGACCGCGTGCGCGGCGAAGAAGCCGCCGGTCAGCACCACGAATCCGGCCACGACCAGCGGTAACGAGTCAGGCAACGTGAGCAGTCCGCCGCTGATGGTGACCAGTAGCGCGCCGATGAGCGCACGGCGTCGGCCGAACCTGGCGACCAGGCGGCCCGCGGTCGACGAGGACACGGCGCCCATCGCGTACGCCAGGAACACGAGCGACGCGATCGCGGGCGACAGGTTGATCGGCGCGCCGGTCAGCCGGAACCCCGCCGCGTTGTAGAGCGCGACGAACGAGCCCATGGCGAGCAGCGCGATGACGTACTGCACCAGCAGGATCCTGCTGGTCAGCGCGGCACCGAAGCCGCCGAAGAGGTTGGCCTTGGCCTGTTTCGACGACCTCGGCAGCGCCAGGACGGTCACGACGGCGCAGCCGAGCGCGATCACCGCGACCACGGCCAGCGCGCCGCGCCAGCCGAGCCCGGCCGCGGCGAAACCGCTGGCCAGGCGGCCGGTCATGCCCCCGATCGTGTTACCCGCGATCATCGCGCCGACGGCGGCGGCGACGCCCGTCTTCCCCAGCTTCTCGACCAGATACGCCGCCGCGACGCCAGGAAAGCCCGCGATCGCGACGCCTTGGACGGCGCGCAGCGCGAGCAGCACCGGATAGGACGGCGCGAGCGGCAGCAGCAGGCCGAGCAGCACGGACGTGAGCACCGAGGTGATGATCACCGCCCGCCTGCCGACCACCTCCGACAGCGCGGCGATGGGCAGCACGGCCAGCGCCAGCGCGCCCGTCCCGACACCGACCGCGAGCGAGGCGGCGCCGGGGTCGAGGTGGAACTCGGCCGAGAGCTGCGGAAGCAGCGGCTGCGGCGCGTAGAGCAACGCGAACGACGAGATGCCGGCAGCCGCCACGGCGAGGGTCACCCGAGACACGCGTCCGAAAGTAAGCTTCGCTAATCAATACGTCTAATACGCTGATCTGCGACTATCGATACCGTGACGCATGAGAAGCTCGCGGCCCAGCTGGCGCCCAACCTCGCGCTGCTCGCCGCTCTCAGGGAGATGGCGAACATCACCCGTGCGGCCGAGCTGCTCGACGTGCCCCAGCCCACGCTCAGCCGCAGGCTCGCGGCGCTGGGCTCGGCGCTCGGCGCCCCGCTGACCGTGCCCCACGGCCGGGGGATCCGTCTCACCCGAGCGGGCGAACTCCTCGCCGACGCCGCGTCCGACGCTCTGACGCGCCTCGAATCCGGAGTCCGCCGTGTGCTGGAGGAGGTCGAGCCGTCGAGCGGTCACGTCGTGCTCGGTTTCCTGCACCTGCTCGGCCGTTCGCTCGTCCCGTCACTGGTCCGCGACTACCGCGCGGCGCATCCCGGCACCCGGTTCACCCTCGTCCAGGGTTCCCGGCAGAACATGCTGGACCGCCTCCGCGACGGCGAACTCGACCTGGCGTTGCTCGCCCCGACGCCGGACGACCCGGCGTTCGAGTCCTCCGTGCTGTCGGAGCAGGAGATCTTCCTGTCGGTCCCGTCCGCGCATCCGCTCGCTTCACGCGACGAGGTCACCATCGCCGAGCTGGCCGAGGAGGAGTTCGTCCTGCTGGAGCAGGGCTACGGGTTGCGCCAGATCACGGACGCCCTGTGCGCCCAAGCGGGCTTCGAGCCGAAGATCGCCTTCGAAGGCCAGGAGTCCGACACCGTACGCGGCCTGGTCGCGGCCGGGCTGGGTGTCGCGCTACTCCCCCACTTCGAGCCTGGCGCACCCGCCGGCGTCGTCGAAGTCCCGATCACCCCGCGGGCGGGCCGGTCGATCGGCCTGGTGTGGCGCGCGGGCGAACCCCTGCCCCCTGCGGTCGCCGCCTTCCGCGCCCACGCCACCCGCCGCTGAAAAAAATCCCAATGTGGCTTTCGTCAGCTCTGAGCTGACGAAAGCCACATTGGCGTGCTGAAACCTGACCAATGCCGCATTGGGATTTTTTTCCCCGGGCTCAGCGGTAGGCGGAGGCCAGTTCCACCAGGGTCCGGGCGGCGAAGCCCGAGGCGCCGGGTACGACGTCGTCGTAGGTCTTGTCCGCGCGGGCGGGGCCTGCGATGTCGAGGTGGGCCCACGGGGTGTCGCCGACGAACTCGCGGAGGAAGAGCGCCGCCGTGATGCCGCCGGGGCCGGGTACCGCCTGGCGGATGTCGGCCAGTTCGCCTCGGATGGTCTCGGCGTGTGCTTCGAGCAGTGGCATCCGCCACCATGCCTCGCCCGCGCGCTCGCCCGCTTCGCGGACGCGGTCGGCGAGTGCGTCGTCGGTGGCGAAGAGGCCGCCGGTGCGGAGACCGAGCGAGACCTTCATCGCACCCGTCAGTGTCGCGACATCGATGACAGCGTCCGGCTTGAAGCGCTTGATGCCGTAGGCGAGCGCGTCCGCGAGGACCATGCGGCCTTCGGCGTCGGTGTTGCCGACCTCGGTGGTCACGCCGTTGAAGTG
The DNA here is from genome assembly GCF_042734395.1 of Amycolatopsis sp. NPDC059657. NCBI lineage: Bacteria > Bacillati > Actinomycetota > Actinomycetes > Pseudonocardiales > Pseudonocardiaceae > Amycolatopsis > Amycolatopsis sp. NPDC059657. The sequence goes on from NZ_JBHWEB010000020.1 coordinate 64,643, forward strand.
CCGGACGACGTCGCCCGGCCGGTACGACGAGCCGGAGACGTGGTTCTCCGCCGCGGGCACCAGCGCGGTGACGCGCACCGGGAGCTTGAGCGCGGCGATCGCGCGGGCCGCGGCGATGACCGCGCCGCCGCCCGCCATGTCCGTGCGCATCAGGTGCATGCCGTCGGCGCCCTTGATGGAGATGCCGCCGGTGTCGAACGTGATGCCCTTGCCGACGAGCAGCAGGTGCTTGGCGGCGCCGCGCGGGCGGTACTCGAGCTCGATCAGGCGCGGCGGGCTGGCGGAGCCGCCGCCGACCGCGAGCACGCCGCCGAAGCCCTGCTCGGCGAGCCATTTCTCGTCGCGGATGGTGACCGTCAGTCCGGGCACCGCCGTCTTCTGCGCGATCTCGGCCAGCCACGCCGGGTTCTTGACGTTCGACGGGGTGTTCGCGAGATCGCGGGCCAGCGCGGCCGCTCCGGCGAGCTCGCGGACACGCGCCGCGATCTCCTCGTACGCGGGCACAGCCCGTTCGTACCTGGTGAGCACGCGCAACGTGCGGACCGCGGGCTTCGTGCGGTCGGCGCTGACGCTGTAGCGGTAGCCGCCGAGCAGCGCGCCCATCATCAGCTCGGCGACGTCGTCGCCGTCGGCCTCTTCGGGAAGTTCGATCTGGAACGCGTGCCCGCCGTTGCCGTCGAGGTACGACTCGGCCTCGCGGGCGAGCGCGGCGCCCGCCTTGCGGTACTGCTTGGGCTCACCGTCACCGATGCCGGCCAGCCAGCGCGGGCCCGATCCGGCGGGGATCGTGCGGACCTCGCCCGCGCGGCCGCTGGAGGTGACACCCTCCAGCTCGAACGGGTCGGCGGGCGTGCCATCCTCGTGATCTTCGGGGGCGGACACCAGGATCGCGAGCGGGGCACCACGACGCTGGGTGTCGGCGACCTCGATGTCGATCAGCGGATAGGGGACGGGGGGTATCGGGATGCGCACGGTGCGTGATCTCCAAGAGAGTGACCGCGACCCCGGCCTCCAGCGCTGAGCAGCGCGGAAACCGGGGTGCGGAATTGTGGCTCGAGCAGGAGGTTCGGCTCAGCCGGTGACCTCCTGCAAGGCCACTCCTAGGTCCTTCGCCTCTTCTGCCGAAAGCTCGACGACAAGTCGCCCGCCACCCTCGAGTGGGACGCGCATCACGAGGCCCCGCCCCTCCTTAGTCACTTCGAGGGGACCATCTCCGGTCCGGGGCTTCATGGCCGCCATAGCGTGCTCCCTCCGTCTTAACCGGCGCGCCCGGGTCGCGCTCGTAAAAGCCAGCCGGGTCCTACTGTCCATTGTCCCTCATCAGCGACCGAGCGCGAACGCGGACCGATCTTTTGCCGCCGTATCGGTGCTGGTATGCGGCCCGCCGGGCTGTAAGACTCCATGCGTACCGATGTATTTCGCCCGAGGAGATTCTGTGACCACATCCGACGTTCTGCTCACCGCCGACGCCGAGGGGGTCCGCACGCTGACGCTCAACAGGCCGAAGGCGTACAACTCGATGACCGTCGAACTCAAGGAACTGCTGCTGGCCGCCCTGCGGGAGGCCGCGGAAGATCCGGAAGTCCGTGCCGTGGTGATCACCGGAGCGGGCAAGGCGTTCTGCGCGGGACAGGATCTGAAGGAGCACGTCGGGCTGCTGCAGGCGAACGACCCCGCGCCGCTGCACACGGTCAAGGAGCACTACAACCCGATCGTGAAGACCATCGTCGGGATGGCCAAGCCGGTCATCGCCGCGATCAACGGCCCGGCGGCGGGCGCGGGCGCGGCGTTCGCGTACGCGAGCGACCTGCGCATCGCGGCGACGTCCGCCAACTTCCTGATGGCGTTCGCGAACGTCGGCCTCGGCCCGGACTCCGGCGCCTCCTGGACGCTGCAGCGGCTGATCGGGCTCGGCCGCGCGGCCGAGCTGATGCTGCTCGCCCGCACGGTCGACTCGGCGGAGGCGCTGACGCTCGGCCTGGTCAGCGAGGTCGTCCCCGACGAGGAGCTCGCGGCGCGGGCTCAGGCCGTCGCGGCGCGGCTCGCGGCCGGTCCGACGGTCGCCTACGCGAAGATCAAGGGCGTGCTGGCCACGGCCGCCGAGTCCACTCTGGACGAGGCGCTGGCCGCCGAGGACGCCGCGCAGTCCGCGCTGGGCGCGACCGCGGATCACGCCGAAGCCGTTGAGGCGTTCGTCACCAAACGCCGCCCGACCTTCCAGGGCAAGTGAGGTCGTGAGTGGTATGGCCGGTTCTAACCGGCCATACCACTCACGAGCTCTTGGCCCGGAAACAGCCTTTGACGTGGTCGTCGACCATGCCGGTGGCCTGCATCAAGGCGTAACAGGTGGTCGGGCCGAGGAAGCCGAAGCCGCGCTTCTTGAGGTCCTTGGCCATCGCCTTGGACTCGTCGGTGATCGCCGGGACGTCGGCCATCGTGCGCGGCCGCTTGTGCTTGGCGGGCGCGAACGACCAGAGCAGATCGTCGAGCGGCACATCCAAGGAAGCGATCGCGCGAGCGTTCTTGATCGCGGCCAGTATCTTCGCCCGGTTGCGCACGATCGACGCGTCCTGCATCAGCCGCTCGACGTCGTCCTCGCCGAACTCCGCCACCTTCTCGGGGTCGAAGCCGAGGAAGGCCGCGCGGAAGCCTTCGCGCTTGCGCAGGATCGTGATCCACGAAAGCCCCGACTGGAACGACTCCAGGCAGAGCCGCTCGTACAGCGCGTCGCGCCCGCGGAGCGGGACTCCCCACTCGGTGTCGTGGTACTCGGCGTAGTCCGGTGTCGAATTACCCCACGAACAGCGCGCGACACCGTCCGCGCCGACCAGCGAACTCATCGATCCCCCAGCGAATAGGACTCCGCGAACCGCGCGAACTTCTGCAGCGACTGCCGCAGGCCGAGCACCATCGCGGGTTTGACGAACGGCCAGCCCAGCCTGCCGACCAGGCCGAACGGGAGTGAAAGGTGCTCCGCCCAGACGAAAGTGGAGCGGTGCGGGCCGTTGCTCGTCACCTGGAACACCCCGGTGCCCTTGACGATCGTGCCGAGGTGGCGCACCACGCAGCGGACCGGCGGCTCCCAGGTGGTGATCTCCATGGTGTCGGTGAACCCGATCCCGGCCAGCCCGGTGAACGCGGCGAGTTTCGTGCCGACGGCGCGGCCGTTGCCCTCGATCACGCGGACGTCGGTGCCGAGCATCCACTCGCGCTGGCGTGCCCAGTCGGTCAGCGCGAGCCAGGTCGTGCCTGCCGGGGCGTTGACCTCGACCGACAGCACGACGTCACTCAAGAGGTGACACCTTCTGGCCTGCATGGTCGGCACGCTCGGCTTCGAGCTCCGCTATCCGCGCGCGCAGGCCATCGATCTCGACGCCGAGCCTGCGGACGACCCAGTCGACCTCGGTCATCTTGTAGCCACGCAGCACGAGCTGGAAGCGGACCTGCTCGATGTCGTCGCCGGTGATGTCTTCGGCGGGCAGCCGGGTCGGCGAGCTGCCGGGCGCCAGCGGGGCGAGCTCCTCGCCCCTGCCGAAGATCACCGCGGCGAGCAGGAACACCACGGCGGCCACCAGCAGCATGACTACGAGGTAGATCAGCGCGGTCGTCACGCGACGATCGTGGCACACGTCTCCCAGGAACGTCGCGCGAGCACGACGAGCCGGAGGCTGACGAGCACCCAGACCACGGTCAGTATCCCGCACGGCACGCTGAGGAACAGGCGGTTCACGTCGACCACCCCGGTGGCGCCCACCATCACCGCGACCGAAAGCAGGTTCAACCCGACCGCGACCACGAGCAGCCCTGACGTCAGCTTGGCGATCTGCCCGCCGTCGGCGCGGCGGGACAGCCACCGCGTGCCCGCCAGCGCGAGCAGCCCCACGAGCGCGACGAGGTACGCCGAGCCGTGGGTGAACTGGGCCGCGTACTTGTACCAGCCAGGGGTCGGCGTGGACAGCTTCGTCCACGCGCCGAAGGTCAGCATCCGCACGACGTCCCAGGTCAGCTGCATCAGCGGGACCCCCAGCACCACCTTCCAGAGCGTGCGGACGCCGGTGTGCATCCCGAGTTCGGCCTGGTAGTCGCGGGCCACGACGGCCGCGGGTCCGAACTCGGCGACGGCACGGCGTTGGGCTTCTTCCTCATCCCAGCCTCCTTCGCGGTACGCGGCGGCGGCGTCGTGCAGGCCGTCGCGTGCTTCCTCGAGCAGGTCCGCCTTGGCCGAGCCGGGGCCGCGCAGCCTGCTGTCGAGTTCGGCGAGGTAGTGGTCGATCAGGCCCATGCCTGTCCCCCGAGCACGCCACCGATGACGTTCGTGAACTCCTGCCACTCCTGGCGTTCGGTCGCGAGCGCGCGCTGACCGGAGCGGGTGAGTTTGTAGGTGCGGCGTTTGCGGCCGGACACGACGTCCCACTCGCTGGCGAGGTAGCCGGCCCGTTCGAGGCGCCGCAGCGCCGGGTACACGGTGCCGGTCGGCAGGTCGAGCGCGCCGTCACTGCGCAGCTGGAGCGATTCGATGATCGCGTAACCGTGGAGCTTGCGGCCGTCGAGCACGGCCAGCAGTAGTGCGTCGAGGTGTCCGCGCAGGACGTCCGCCTTCATAGATAGGCACTCTACTCATGCCGGACCCGGCTATCGACCCCGAGACAACCCTGAATCGTCCCTGATTTGTTGCGTTTGCCGCCTACATGTAGCCGAACTACATATAGAGTCGCCGCCATGGACCCACTGCCGATCGCGAGAGCCCAGTTCGCGACCACGACCTCGTTCCACTTCCTGTTCGTGCTGCTCACCCTCGGCCTCGTGACGCTCGTCGCGGTGATGCAGACACGCTCCGCGTTCGGGCGAAAACCCGAATTACTCCGAATGACCAGATTCTGGGGCAAGCTCTATGTGATCAACTACGCACTGGGAATCGCCACCGGCATCGTGATGGAATTCCAGTTCGGGCTCACCTGGACCGGACTGTCTGCATTTGCAGGCGACGTGTTCGGCGCGCCGCTGGCCATCGAGACGCTGGTCGCGTTCTTCGCCGAGTCGACCTTCCTCGGGCTCTGGATCTTCGGCTTCTCGAAGCTGAACAAGTGGGTGCATCTGGCGCTCATCTGGCTGGTCACGCTGACCGCGTACGCCTCGGCGCTGTTCATCATGGTGGCGAACTCGTTCCTGCAGAACCCGGTCGGCACGCACCTCGAGAACGGGGTGCTGAAACTGGACGACTTCGGCGCGCTGCTGGCGAATCCGGCGCTCGCCGCCGCGTTGCCGCACCTGATCGGCGCGGCCGTGCTGACCGGCGGGTTCTTCGTCGTCGGGGTCAGCGCGTACCACTTCATCAAGCGCACCACCGAGATCGAGTTCTTCCGGCGCTCGATGCGGATCGGGGTGGTCGCGGCGCTGCTCGGCAGCCTGCTCGTGATCAACCAGGGCTTCGCGCAGTTCGGCCTACTCGACGAGTATCAGCCGGACAAGCTCAAGGGCGGGCCGGAAGTGGGCGCGCCACTGGGTTTCATGATCATGATCGGTTTCGTCTGCCTGCTGGCGGCACTGCTCGGCACGGCACTGCTGCACCGGGACCGGGTCACCAGAGCCAGGCCGTTGCTGTACCTGATGGTGCTCGCGATCCCGCTGCCGTTCGTGGCCGCGATCGCGGGCTGGCTGGTGCGTGAGTTCGGCCGTCAGCCGTGGCTGATCTACGGGAAGCTGCGCACCGCCGACGCCATCGCGGGCGTCAGCGGTGGCGAGATCCTGTTCTCGTTCCTGGCTTTCACGGCCCTGTTCGCCGTGCTCGCGATCGCCGACTGGGTGCTGATGGCCAGGGTCGCCAGGCGCGGCCCCGAGGTCGACGCGCCGCAGGCCGTCGCGCTGCCCGTGCTGAGCGGGGTCTGAGCATGGTGACCTTGTGGTGGAGTGTGCTGGGCCTGCTGATCGCGGCCTATTTCGCGCTGGCCGGGTACGACTACGGCATCGGGATGCTGCTGCGCGGCTTCGGCGGGGACCAGCGGCGGGTGCTCGGCTCACTCGGGCCGTTCTTCCTGGCCAACGAGGTGTGGCTGGTCGCGGCGGTCGGCGTGCTGTTCGGCGCGTTCCCGCATCTGGAGGGCCGCGTGTTCACGGGCGCGTACGTGCTGGTCGTGACGCTGCTGCTGGGCTTGGTGACGTTCACCGCGTCGGTGCAGCTCCGCGGCAGGAATCCGGAAACGCGTGGTGTGCTGTGGAGCTTCGGGATCGGCGCGGGCGCGCTGGTGACGGCCGTTTCGTGGGGACTGTTCCTCGGGAACCTGGTGCGCGGGGTGCCTGCCGGTGACGTGCTCGGGCTGTTCAATCCGTACGCGGTGCTGTGGGGAGCCGGGTTCGTCGCGCTGTTCGCGTTGCAGGGAGCCGTTTTCCTGACCGTGCGCGCGCCGGACGACCTGGTCAAGCGTGCGCGCAGGCTGGCCACTTCGCTGGTGGCGCCCGTGCTGGCGTTCCTGGTGGTGGCGACGCTCTGGGGATTCGTCGAACTCGAAGGCGCCACGTGGCGCGGGATTCCGGTCGTCGCGGTGGCGTTCGCGGCGCTGGCCGTGGTGTTCGGCGGGCTGCGTGCCCGCCGGTATCGGGTCGCGCTGGTGGCGGCGATGGTGCTCGCGGCGTCACCGGTGGCGCTGGTCGGCCTGATCCGGTTCCCGGTCGTCTACCTGTCCACCGTGGACACCCTGACGGTCGAGCAGGCCGCCACGTCGGCGGAGACGTTCACGCTGCTCACCGCGTTCGGCGTGCCCGCGATCGTGCTGGTCGTCGCGCTGCAGTGGCTGACCTGGCGCGCCAACCGCGGCCGGGTCGACCAGCGTTCACCGCTGCATTTCTGAGGGGCGTCATGCGTGCTTACTACGCGGTTTCGACCGGCTTCGGCGTGCTCACGGCGATTGTGATCCTCCTGCAGGCCGATCTGCTCGCGGCACTGCTGACCGGCGGTTTCAGCTGGCTCCTGGTCGTCGTCATCACGGCGAGGGCATTGCTCGCGGGGGTTCAGGGTGCGGTCGTCGGACGGTTCGCCGCCCGCACGAAGTTGTTGCTGCGCAAGCGGATTCTGTCGGCCGACACGGACAGAGCAGGTGAAGCGGCGACGTTGGCGACCAAGGGCATCGACGCCGCGGATCCGTATCTCACCGGGTATCTGCCGTCGCTCGTGACGGCCGTCGTGGTGCCGGTGGCGGTGATCGCCCGGCTGTTCACGGCGGATCTGGCGTCGGCGTTGATCGTCACCGCGACCGTGCCGCTGATCCCGGTCTTCGCGATACTCGTCGGCGCGCACACGAAGGCGAAGACAGCGCGGCAATGGCGGCTGCTGGCCAAGCTCGGCGGGCATTTCCTGGACGTCGTAAGGGGTTTGAGCACGCTGAAGGTGTTCGGGCGTGCCGAGGCGCAGGCACGGACCGTCCGCGCGATGGCCGACGCGCACGTCGACGCGACCATGCGGACGCTGCGGGTCGCGTTCCTGTCGGCGCTGGTGCTCGAACTGCTCGCGACACTTTCGGTGGCGCTGGTCGCGGTGCCGATCGGCTTCCGGCTGCTGGAAGGCGGGATGACCGCGCACACGGCGTTGCTGATCCTGATACTGGCGCCGGAGGCCTACTTGCCGCTGCGTGCGGCCGGCGCGAAGTTCCACGCGGGCGCGGAAGGGCTCGCCGCCATCCGCGAGACCGAAACGCTCGCACCCGTGCCGGTCACCCGGCCAGGGAAGCACAGGCGGCGCGGGGTTCCCGGTGTGGTACTGGACAACGTGACCGTCCGCTATGGAGACACAGTCGCTTTGTCCGAAGTGGATCTCCGGATCGAGCCGGGCGAGCACGTCGCGCTGATGGGGCCGAGCGGTTCTGGCAAGAGCACGCTTTTGGCTCTGCTCTTGGGCTTCGTCGAGCCGTCGGACGGACGAGTGTTGATCGACGGTGTCGACCTGCGCGAGCTGGACCTGGCCGCGTGGCGTTCGGAGATCGCCTGGGTGCCGCAACGGCCGACGCTGTTCACCGGCAGCGTCACGCACAACATCGGGTTCGGACGGCCCGTCGCCGACGCCGCGCGGGCGGCCGCGCTCGACGAGGTCGTCACCGCGTTGCCGGAGATCGGCGAGGTGGGCACCGGGCTCTCGTCAGGGCAACGTCAGCGCATCGGCGTCGCCCGCGCTTGGGCACGCACCGACGCCGGGCTGCTGCTGCTCGACGAACCGACCGCACGGCTCGACGCCGGGACCGAAGCGACCGTGCTGGCGGCGACGCGGCGCCTGCTCGAAGGCCGGACCGCGATCCTGGTCGCCCACCGCCCCGCGATGGCCGCGCTCGCGGATCGCGTGATCGAGTTCAAGACTCTGGAGCACGTATGAACCCCACGCGGCTCATCCGCGCGGCACTCATCGCCGCCTGTGCCGAACTGGCCGGGCTCGCGCTCATGGCCACCGCGGCCTGGCTGCTGCTCCGCGCGGCCGAACAACCACCGCTCGCGGCGTTGACTGTGGCGATCGTCGCCGTGCGGACGCTCGCGCTGCTGCGCGGCGGTCTCCGCTACGCCGAACGCCTCACCGGACATGAAGTGGTGTTGCGTTATCTGAGCGTGCTCCGCACTCGTGTCTACCGATCGATTGCCCCCCAACGCTATTCGAGCGGCGATCTCGTCGACCGCCTTGTGTCCGATGTGGACGCGATGCAGGACGCCGTGCTTCGCTGCCTGCTTCCGGCGGCGGTCGCCGGCCTTGTCGGGCTCACCGCCGTCACCGCGACCTCGTTCGCGAGCATCGGCAGCGCACTCGCGCTGCTGGGCGGACTGCTCGTCGCCGGTGTCGTACTTCCGTTGTGCGCCATGCGAACCCCGCCCCGGCGCACCGATCTCGCGAGGCACACGGTCGAACTGATCACCGGCAGGCGCGAGCTCATCGCCTACGACGCGCACGCACCCGCGCTGGCCGCCGCGCACAAGGTCGTCGACACGCTCGCCGCGCGCGACCGAGCCGTGAGTGCCAAGACCAGTTTCCTCGCGGCACTGGGAATCCTCACGCAGCTGGGCACCGCGGTCGCCGTGTGCCTGCTGGCCGGGACGTCCGCACCGGTGACCGCCGCGATGACACTGGGCACGATCACGGCGTTCGAGGTGGTACTCCCGCTCACCGCGGCCGCCCAGCGCTGGGTCGAGGTCCGCGCATCGGCCGCGCGAGTCCGGGCGCTGTTGGACGAGCGACCCACGCCCTGCGAGACGGACATTGTGACCACGGGTCACTTTCACCTCGACAAAGTGACCGTCCGCTACCCCGGCCGCGCACCCGCGCTGGTCGACATCGATCTCGATCTGCCGCCGGGCAAACGTGTCGGACTGCTCGGCCCCAGCGGCTCCGGCAAGAGCACGCTCCTCCACACCCTGCTCGGTCTCACCGAACCGACCGGCCGGATCACCGTCGACGGGAGGCCGATGGAGACCTGCGACCTGCCGCCGCTCATCTCCGGCGCGCTCGCGGACGCGCACGTCTTCCACACGACCGTCCGCGAGAACCTGCTGCTCGCGCGGCCCGAAGCGACCGAAGACGAGGTGCGCGCCGCGTGCGCCATCGCCGATCTCGACGTCGACCTCGACCGGGACGCCGGCGCGGACGGCGACGCGCTCTCCGGTGGTCAACGGCAACGCCTCATCCTCGCCAGAGCAGTGCTCGCCGCGCCACGGGTGCTCGTGCTCGACGAACCCGTCGAAGGCCTCGACCCCGCGCACGGCGACGTGGTGCTGGCCGAAGTGCTCGCGCGGGCGACCGGCACCGTCGTGCTCGCGACGCACCGGCCCGAACACCTGGCCGGCTTCGACGAGGTCCTCTACCTCGACGAAGGGCGAATTGTCCGGCGGGAGGCAACCAAACCATCGGCGGCCGCGTGAAGCTCACAGGTCGGGGCTACTTGTGGGGAGTAATTCATGCGAATGAGAACAATGGTGCGCGCCGGAAGCGTGCTGGCGGCCGTCGCCGCGGGTGTGGCGGCGGGCGTCATGCCCGCCGGTGCGACCACCGAGGCGAGCTGGTACCCGGTGCTGCTCCAGCTGCCGGACGGGTACCCGAACGCGACGGGCTACTTGACCGGAACGGACGGGAAGGGCGGGTACGCAGGCGAGTTCGCGATCGGCGACACCTCGCAGGTCGTGACCTGGACGAACGGCAGGCCGACCGTGCGCGGGGTGCCGGACGGCTACGAGTTCGCGAGTGTTGCGGACGAGAACGGCTCAGGCGTCGTGCTGGGTAACGCCATCGACTACGACACGGGGCTTTCGCGCGGCTTCACCCTGGATTCGCACGGCTTCCACCTGCTCCCCCCGCCGTCGGGCCTCTCCGGCTCCGTCGACGCCGTCTCGATCAACGATCGTGGCGACGTCGTCGGCGCGATCGGTGACCAGACGAACCGCCAGACCGTGCTGTGGCCGGCACTCGGGTCGGGGCCGGTGGTGATCCCGAACAAGCCCGATGTGTATCCGCGGGATCTCGACCAGGACGGCACCATCCTGTTCAACAGCGACAGCGGCCCGTTCCTCTGGCGTTCCGGGGTGACCACGAAGCTCGCGAAACCTGGCGACTACACGTACGTGTCCTCGATCCGGAATGGATCGGTTGTCGGTCGCGCGGGCGATCATGGCTACTTGTGGCAGACGCCCGGCACTCCGGTCGAACTGCCGGGTGGTTCCGAGGCTCATGAGATCGGCAAGTCGGGCCTGATCTCGGGCAGGCTGCCCATCCCGAACGCACCGTACGGACCGCTCGCGATCTGGCAGGGCACGAATCCGCTGGGCAAGCTGCCGCTGCCCACGGGTTTCAAGGGCGGCTCGGCGTACGCGATCGGCGATGACGACGTGATCGCAGGGATCGTCTCGAACGGCCCACTCGACGAAGGCGGCGTGCCGGTCGTCTGGCAGCGCACGCCGTAGGACTGTCTAAAGGGGACCCAGGTCTCCGGCGAGTACCTGACGCATCGGCGGCCGGTCGGCGACCAGCACGTCGGTGACGTCGGGGAGCCACTCGCCGGAGACCTGGACGAACTGCGTGAGCTGAGCGGGATCGTCGGACTCGATGCCGCAGCGGGACAGCGCGGTGCCAAGGATCTGGCGTGCCATCACGCCGAGTTGCAGCAGCGAGCGGTTGCGGTGCTTGCGGACGCCGAGGTTGACCTGGGCGAGCGCGTCGAGGCCGTAGTTCGCCTCACAGTCGAGCAGCAGGCCGATTTCGACGCCGTAGCCGGCCGCGAACGGCACGGACTCGAGGAACTCCCTGGTCGCGGCGTACTCGCCGCCGAGCGGCTGGACCAAACCGGACAACGCGGGACGCAGCGCCGAAAGCACCGGGCGCGCGAGCAGTTCGGTCACGCGGCCGCCGCCGCTGCTCTCCAGCCGCAGCGGGCGGCGATAGAAACCCTTGACCAGGTGGACCCCGTCAGCGGTGAGCAGCGGGCCGAGCAGCGTCGGCACGAACGCGGGATCGGGCTCGACGAGGTCCGAGTCGAGGAAGACGACCAGGTCGCCGCTGGTCGCCGCGAGCGAACGCCAGAGCACCTCGCCCTTGCCAGGCACCGGGGCGAGGCCGGGCAGCACGTCCTCGCGGTGCACCACGCGCGCGCCCGCGGCCTCGGCCAGCTCGGCGGTGGCGTCGGTACTGCCGGAGTCGACGACCACCAGTTCGTCCACAATGGACCCGAGCAGCGGGCGGACGGACGCGACGACGGCGCCGACGGTCTGCTCCTCGTTGAGCGCCGGTAGCACCACCGAAACCGTCCGGTCACTCTTCGCTGCCAGAATCTCGTCGAGTGTCCAGTCAGGGTCCTGCCAGGTACGCCGCTCGAACCAACTCATGAGTAGTGATCGTGCCATGCTGGATGTCAGGAACCGTCCCAGGAGGAGTTTTGCTGCAAGCCTTGGTCCGATTCGCGCTGGCACCGCTGGCTCGGACGATCTACCGGCCCACCGTCATCGGCGCCGAGACCATCCCGCTCACCGGACCGGTGATCTTCGCCGCCAACCACCGCGCGGCACTCGACACCGGCGTCATCGCGCTCACCGCGCCGCGGCCGGTCAGCTTCCTCGGCAAGGCTGAATACTTCACCGGCACCGGCCTCAAGGGCCGCGCGATGGCCGGGTTCCTGACCGGTCTCGGCTACGTCCCGGTCGAGCGCGGCAACGCCCAAGCGGGCCTCGCCGCACTCGAAGCCGCACGCAAGGTCCTCGACGCGGGCGGCGCGTTCGGCATCTACCCCGAAGGCACCCGCTCACTCGACGGCCGCCTCCACCGCGGCCACACCGGCGTCGGCGCGCTCGCGCTGGCCACGGGCGCGCTCGTGGTCCCGGTCGGCATCACCGGCACCGAGGGCCTGCAGCCCCGAGGCGAGCGCATCCCCCGCCGCGCCCACGTCACGGTCCGCTTCGGCGAACCCATGGACTTCGCCCGCTACGACGGGATGGACGCCTCACCCGCGATCCGCCGGGCCGTCACCGACGAGATCATGTACACGATCCTGAACCTCTCGAACCAGGAGTATGTGGACAAATACCACAAACGCCCCAATCAGGACGCCGCCTGAAACTCCGAATGTGGCTTTCGTCAGATGAGATCTGACGAAAGCCACATTCGGGGTTTCACGAGTCCTTGGCCCAGTCAGGCCTGGCAGGCGGCTCGTAGGTGGCGAAGGCGTCCAGCAGGACGGCGGGGTCCGGGTCGACCACGATGAAGTCGCGGTGGGCGGGCCGGAGGAAGCCTTCGGTGACCATGTGGTCGACGAACACCCGCAGCGGCGCGTAGTAGCCGGCCACGTCGACCAGGCCGAGTGGTTTCGTGTGCAGGCCGAGCTGGGCCCAGGTCCAGATCTCGAACAGCTCCTCGAGCGTGCCCGCGCCGCCGGGAAGCGCGAGGAAGCCGTCGGACAGTGCGGCCATCTTGGCCTTGCGTTCGTGCATGTCCGCGACGATGTGCAGTTCGGTCAGGCCGGGGTGGGAGATCTCGACCGAGCTGAGTGCCTCGGGGATCACGCCGATCACCTCACCCCCGGCGGCGAGCGCGGCGTCCGCGACGGCACCCATGGTGCCGACGCTCGCGCCGCCGTAGACCAGCCCGATGCCCCGCGACGCCAGTAGCGTGCCGAGTGCCGCCGCCGCGGCGGCGTACTCCGGCGAGTTGCCCATCGACGAGCCGCAGAACACGCAGATCCGCCGCATCAGTGCGTGTCTTCCCAAGCCTGGAAGGACTCCTTGACCACGCGGACCGCGTCGTCGATGTCGTCGGTGATGTGCAGCAGGTCGAGGTCCTTCTCGCCGATCTTGCCCTCGGCCAGCAGTGTCTTCGAGACCCAGTCGTAGAGCCCGCCCCAGTACTCGCTGCCGAACAGCACGACCGGGAACTTGGTGACCTTCTTGGTCTGCACCAGCGTCAGCGCCTCGAACAGCTCGTCGAGGGTGCCGAAGCCGCCCGGCAGGCAGATGAACGCCTGCGAATACTTGATGAACATCGTCTTCCGCACGAAGAAGTAGCGGAAGTTGACGCCCAGGTCGACCCAGCGGTTCAGGCCCTGCTCGAACGGCAATTCGATGCCGAGCCCGATGGACATGCCGCCCGCCTCGGCCGCGCCGCGGTTGACCGCCTCCATCGCGCCCGGTCCGCCGCCGGTGATGGCCGCGAACCCCTCGGCGGCCAGCGCGGCGCCGATCTTGCGGCCGAGTTCGTACTCCGGGTGGTCACGCGGGGTACGGGCCGAGCCGAACACGGTCACCGCGCGCGGCACCTCGGCGAGCGCGCCGAAGCCCTCGACGAACTCGGCCTGGATGCGCAGCACCCGCCACGGGTCGGTGTGCACCCAGTCGCTCGGGCCGCGCGTGTCGAGCAGGCGCTGGTCGGTGGTGCCTTCGTCGCGCTGCTCACGCCTCTGCACGACGGGACCCTTGTGCCGCTCCGGCGGGTTCTCCGGGTAACGGTCTGCTGTCTGATCACTCACGCACTCAGACTAGGACTCGTGAGTGTTCCGGGCGGTTAGAACCGCCCGGAACACTCACGACCTTGCTAGTTGCGACCTGCCAGCGAGAAGGCGAGCAGCGCGGTCGACGTGAAGTCGATGGCTGGCTCGTTCGTCTGCCAGGCGATGACCGAATCCATGTAGCGCGAGGCCTTGCTGTCGAACTTCTCGTAAGGCTTCGTGCACGCCTTGGAACCTTCCGGCAGCGGCTCGTTCGAGAAGAGCTCCGTCCCGTTCGGACCGTTGACGACCGCGCCGTAGAGCAGCTTGTCCGGGATCAGGTTGGCGATCTGGTGGTGCGGGCACTGCGGCCATGTGGTGCCGATGCCGACCACCAGCGAGACACCCCACGCGTTCGCGCCGAGTGTGAAGTTCCGCTGCTGCACACCGAAGGCGTCGTACTTCGAGTCGCCGGTCACCCGCTTGTAGAGCCGGGCGGTGGCCGCGAAGCCGTAGCTCTTGCTGGCCGCGTCGAAGGTGGTGATCTCCACCGCGGTGCGGAACGGGCTCTTCGCCGCGACCGCGACACCGGAGTCGAGCTGGCGGCGCAGGTCCGCGACGAGGTCCTTTTCGGCCACCTTGGCGCCGGACAGCCCGCGCTTGAGGATCCCGGCGAGGTCGGCGTGCGCGAGCGCGCTGGTGTCGTAGAGGTTCAGCGTCGACTTGTCGCCGCCCGCGATGTACTCCTTGGCCCACTGGGTCGCGGTGCGCGCGTAGTCGTCGGCCTTGGCGTCACCGAGCTTCTTGGCGGCCAGCGCGAGCTGGGTCGCACCGAGCTCCATGTCGTCGTGCCAAGAGTCTTCGGGGTAGTAAGCGTGCGGGAACGCGGAGACCAGCTCGCCGACATTGGTGGTCTTCGCCTGGGCGAAGATCGACGCGGCCTCGGCGAAGTACTTCTTCGCCTTCGCCGGGTCACGGTCCGCCTGGACCTGCGCGCCGAGCGCGAAGGCGGCGGCGACGCGACCGGCCAGGTTCGGGCTGATCTGCGCGCCCGCGGCGTTGGCCGCGAACACCGGGCGGTACTTCACGTAATACTTGGGGTCGCCCGGCTTGACGTTCAGCGCGTCGTCCGCTTCCGGCAGCCGCCACACGTCGTGGTCGCCGAGGAAGCCGAACTTCTCGCTGCCGGTGCCGATACCGACCTGTGCGTAGAGCGTCTTCGACTGCTCGTCCCACATCTTGTCGAGCCACTTGAGGCCGAAGCAGACCTCGTCGGCGAGCGCGGAATCGTACTTCTCACGCAGCACGAAACCCATCTCCGCCAACGAATACGCCGAGTTCGAGGTGAACTTCACGTAGTCGCCCGCGTCCGCCCAGCCGCCCTCGACGTCACGCTTGGCGCCGGTGGCCTTCAGCGGCTCGAGGATCTCGTCGCCCTCCGCGCCGCCGAACTTCGGCTCGGCGTAGACGGCACCGTTGGCGTCGTCGAGGTGCGAGGCCTTGCGGCCGAGCCTGCCGGGGATGACGTTCTTGCCGTCACGCTGCGCCTGGAAGAACTCGTTGTTCGCGCGGACCAGCGGGTCGAACAGGTTGCCCGTGGTGTCGACGCGGAACACCGGCGAAGTCGCCTTGTTCGTCCCGGTGACCTCGACCTTGTACTTGCCAGGCACCTTCAGCGCGGTCAGATCGAGCTGGTAGACGGCCTTGTACTTGGTGCTCCAGGTACCGAGGCTGCTCCCGGTCTTGCCGGTCAGCACCTTGGCGCCCTTGTCGTTCACGACCGTGTAGGACGAGCTGCCGGAGGCGCCGATCAGGTAGGCGTACTTCGCTTCGGTGACGCCATAGCCGACCTGGTCGACTCGCACCTCACCCGCCGTGGCGGCCTGCGCGGGCGCGACAGCCACCGCCAAACCGCCTACGAGAAGGGAGGAAATTACCCCAATGGACCGAAATCGGGTACGAAGCATGGGCGTACTTCCCTATTAATAGTTAAGAAAGTTTCCTATTTCGGATGGGGAACCTAACCGCTGTCACATGCGCACGTCAATATGTCCGTTTCGCACGGCCGCACTGATGATCTTGTTAGTTACCAACGGTGCTGCCCTCCCCGCGGAAGTGATCTACCGTGTGTCGATGACCGGAGAATCGCTGGGCGCGCGCATTCGCCGGTTACGCACCGCACGCGGCTGGACCCAGCGGGAGCTGGCCGAGCCGAGGTACGACCGGGGCTTCCTGGCCAAGGTCGAGACGGGTACGCGGCCGCCTTCGGACGAGGTGCTCGATTACCTCGCGCGACGACTCGGGCTGACCGTCGACGAACTCCGCTTCGGCAGGCCACCCGGTATCGCCGAGGCATTGTGGGCAGAGCTGGAAGACGCTTACCGCGCTCTCCAGCAAGGCCGCGTCGCCGACGCTGACACGATTTTCGGCAGCGTGACCAAGCGCGCGATCACCTACAAGCTGCCCGATGTCGAGTGCTACGCCCGGTTCTGCCGCGCCGAGGTGCTTTGGCAGGGTTACGACATCGAGGGATCGAGAGCCGCCTTCGAGCACGCCGCCCAGCTCGGGCCGAGCGCGCCCGCGTGGCTGCGCGCGATGATCACCCACCGCTGGGTCACCTGCGAGTACCTGCTCGGCGCCGCCGGGGCGGCGGTCGCGCACGCCGAGGTGGCACTCGCCGAGGTCCGCGCGGCCACCCCGGTCGACCCGGACGCCGAGCTCGCATTGCTCAGCGCGCTGATCCACCCACTGGTCGAAATGGGTGGACTTCGCCGCGCCAGGCGCGCGGCCGAGGACGGCAGGCTGGCGGCGGCACTGGCGGCGCGTCCCGACTTCATCGCCCGCTATCACCGCCAGGCCGCCCAGCTCTGGCAGGCGGTCGGGCTCGCCGACCGCGCCGACGACGACCTCACCGAGGCGCTGCGCCTGTTCACCTCGCTCGGCTACGACCGCGACGCGGCCCGCTGCCGCTGGGCGCGGGGATTCCTCTTGCGCCGCATGGATCGACTACCCGAGGCGCGCGCCGAACTGACGGCGGCGCGCGATCTGCTGGCCGCAGCGGGCTCCCGAGAAGGCATACTCGGCGCGACGATCGAGCTCGCCGACGTCCGGCGCCGCCAGGGTGCGCTCGACGAGGCCGAGGCGCTGATCGAGGACGTCCGCCCGCTGCTCGACGACGCGCCCGACGTCGAGGCGATCGGCGAGGTACACCGGCTGCTGGGGCTCATCGCGCACGCGCGAGACGATCTTCCCCGCGCCACAACGCTTCTGCGGCTCGCCGCCGACGAACAAGAACGCGCGTCACTGCGTAGCTCGCTTGTCAACACGTCTCTCCATCTGGGAGACGTGTTGCGCGCACAAGGATTGCTCTCCGACGCCGTCCACGCCTACCGGCGGGGCGTACTGGCCGCGGTGGACAGCGATTCGGATGTAGTTGGATAAAACCATACGAAAGTAGCGATGCGTGCATGTGGACGGCAAAACCCTTGCTGTTCAAGGGAATGTGTACGCAAGTTAAGGGGACGGTAAGGCCCCGCTAGGCCATTCGGCGCATTGACGGTCTACCACACAGATTCTTTACTCAGGTGTGTCCGGCGTCATAACACCAGTTATGCACGCGGACACGTCTGGTCCCCGCACACCGTGATCCCCGTCCGGTCGATGGCGCCCCATCCCTACTTCGTCGAGCCGGAAAAAGCACGGTTCTGCCTCCCTGGAAGGAAACAGATGACTCCTCAGCGAGGGCTTCGTACAGGCCTGGCGGCCATCGCCGGCCTGGCCCTTTCACTCGCGGTGCCGGTGAACCCGGCCGCCGCGACCGTCACCGCACAGCCGGCGAGCCCCGAACTCGCCGCTGCCAGCGCCGCCGACCAGGCCGCCGCGGCCGGTGTCGACCAGCTGAGCAAGGGCGCCGACGAGGCGTTCCGGCGGCTCGGGGTCACCCCCGGTGGCGCCGGCCTCTTCTACGCCTCCTACGAGCGCACCTACCGCGGCCTGCAGGTCATCGGCGGCGACGCCGTGGTCGTGGCCGACGGAGCAGGCCGGGTCCGCGGCACCGCCGCCGCCGAGACCGCGCCGATCACCGTGGGCACCACCCCGACGGTGACCGCGGACAAGGCGACCCAGATCGCGCGCGGCCAGCTGTCCAAGGTGGACAGTGTCGCCTCGCCGAAGCTGGTCGTGCTGGCCGGTGCCACGCCGAAGCTGGCCTACGAGGTCGTCGTCGCAGGCAAGAAGGAAGCGACGCCGAGCAACCTGCACGTCTTCGTCGACGGCGCCACCGGCGCGGTCATCGACACGCGCGACGATGTCAAGGCGGACAACGACTTCGTGCCGCAGTCGGCCAAGGTCGCGCAGAACACCGCGACCATCCAGGGCGCGGGCAACAGCTACTACGTCGGCAACGTCACGATCGACACGACGAACTCCGGCGGCACCTACTCCATGAAGGACCCGACGCGCAGCAACCTCAGCTGTGCCAAGGAGAACGGCTCCGTCTTCACCGGACCGGACGACAACTGGGGCAACGGCACCGGCACCGACCTCGAAACCGGCTGTGTCGACGCGCTCTACTCGGTGCAGACCGAGTGGAAGATGCTCAACGACTGGCTGGGCCGCAACGGCATCAACGGCAACGGCGGCGGCTTCCCCGCCTACGTCGGCCTGAACGACGTCAACGCCTACTGGAACGGTTCCTCGACCCACTACGGGCACTCGCAGGACAACAAGCGCCAGGCCACCAACATGGACGTCGTCGGCCACGAGTACGGCCACGGCATCTTCCAGAACACCCCGGGTGGCGCGGGTTCCGGCAACGAGAACGGTGGCCTCAACGAGTCCACCGGTGACATCTTCGGCGCGCTGACCGAGCACTACGCGAACAACCCGAAGGACACCCCCGACTACGAGGTCGGCGAGCTGCTGAACCTCGTCGGCAGCGGCCCGATCCGCTACATGTACCAGCCGAACAAGGTCTCGGGTCACCCGAACTGCTACTCCTCGTCGATCCCGAGCACCGAGGTGCACGCCGCCGCCGGTCCGCAGAACCACTGGTTCTACCTGCTCGCCGAGGGTTCGGCCCCGTCGGGCAAGCCCGCCAGCCCGACCTGCAACAACTCGTCGGTCACCGGTATCGGCATCCAGAAGGCCGGCAAGATCTTCTACAACGGCCTGCTGAAGAAGACCTCCGGCTGGAACCACAAGGCCGCCCGCAAGGCCACCCTGGAAGCGGCGATCGCGCTGTTCCCCGGTTCCTGCACCGAGTTCAACACCACCAAGGCGGCTTGGGACGCGATCAGCGTGACCGCCGTGGCGGGCGAGCCGACCAGCTGTGGCGGCCCGGCGGACAACGACTTCTCCATCGCGGCCTCCCCGAACTCGGGCACCGTGACGGCGGGCGGTTCGGCCACCACCACGATCAGCACCTCGGTCACCTCGGGCAACGCCCAGTCCGTCGCGCTCACCGCCTCGGGCCTGCCCGCGGGCGCCACCGCGACGTTCAACCCGGCCACCATCCAGTCCGGCGGCCAGTCGACGCTGACCATCGCCACCTCGGCCTCGACGCCGAACGGCACCAGCGTCATCACGGTCACCGGTGACGGCGCGAACATCGACCACACCACGCAGTACACGCTGAGCGTCGGCACCACCGGGACGCGCACGTTCACCAACGGCACCGACTTCCCGATCAACGACTTCGGCACGGTCAACTCGCCGGTCTCGTCGACCGCTTCGGGCAACGCGGTTTCGCCGGTGAAGCTCTCGATCACCGCTTCGCACACCTGCGCCGAGGACCTTCGCATCCAGCTGAAGGCGCCGGACGGCAGCGTCTACTCGGTCAAGCCGACCGGGTTCTCCCCCTGCACCCAGTTCGGTACCCGCACCTACTCGGTCGCGGTCACCAACGAGGTCGCCGCGGGCACCTGGACCCTCGTGGTCTACGACGCCTACTCGCAGGACACCGGAACGCTCGACAGCTGGACCATCACGGTCTAGTCACCCCTGAAGTCGAGTCCTCTTGAGACGGCCCCGGGTGGCGATCCCACCCGGGGCCCTTTTTCTGGAAGGAAAACCCATGAAACTCGGTTTACGGCTGCGCGCGAGCGTGACGGCCTTCGCCGGGCTCGCACTCGTCTTCGGCGCGGTCACCGTGCCTGCCGAAGCGACGACCAACGCGGCACCGGACATCTCGCTGGCGAACGTCAAGGCGCACCTCAACGCGCTGCAGACGATCGCGAACCAGAACGGCGGCAACCGTGCCGCGGCCGGTGGCGGCTACGCGGCTTCAGTGTCCTATGTGGAGGGTAAGCTCAAGGAGGCCGGGTACACGGTCACCCGGCAGACCTGTACCAGCTGTGCCGGGCAGAGCCAGAACCTGATCGCGGAATGGCCGCAGGGCGACGCGAACCAGGTCATCATGCTCGGGTCCCATTTGGACAGTGTGAGCGCCGGGCCTGGTATCAACGACAACGGCTCCGGCTCGGCCGCCGACCTCGAGGTCGCGCTGACGCTGGCCAGGACCAACCCGTCGATGGCCAAGCGCGTCCGCTTCGGCTGGTGGGCCGACGAGGAGTCCGGCCTGCGCGGCTCGAAGTTCTACGTGAACAGCCTGTCCTCGACCGAACGCGCGAAGATCAAGACCTACCTGAACTTCGACATGATCGCGTCGAAGAACTTCGGGCACTTCGTCTATGACGACGTGGCTTCGATCAAGGCCGTCTTCGACGAGTACTTCTCGTCGATCGGCGTGCAGACCGAGGGCGACAGCGAAGGCGACGGCCGCTCCGACCACGCCTCGTTCAAGGCGGTCGGCATCCCGGTCGGCGGCCTCGCCACCGGCGCCGGCGCGATCAAGACCTCTTCGCAGGCCCAGAAGTGGGGCGGCACGGCCGGTCAGCCGTACGACGCGTGCTACCACCGCGCCTGTGACACCACGGCCGCCGTCGCGGACGTCCCGATGGACCGCAACAGCGACGCGATCGCTTACGCCGTATGGAAACTGGCCGTCGGCGCGCCGGTCGGCAACGACTACTCGGTCTCGCTCTCGCCGACCTCCGGCACCGTCCAACCCGGACAGTCCGCGCAGGTTTCCCTGTCCACCAGCGTGACTTCGGGTTCGGCGCAGTCGGTTTCGCTGAGCGCCTCGGGCCTGCCCGCCGGCGCGACCGCGTCGTTCAGCCCGGCGACCATCCAGTCGGGCGGCTCATCGACGCTGACCATCGCGACCTCGGCGTCCACCCCGAACGGCACCAGCACGATCACGGTGAACGCGGACGGCGCGGACGCCGACCACTCGGCGACCTACACGCTGACCGTGGGCACCTCGAGCACGCGGACGTTCACCAACGACACCGACTTCCCGATCGACGACTTCGGCACGGTCAACTCGCCGGTCTCGTCGACCGCTTCGGGCAACGCGGTTTCGCCGGTGAAGCTCTCGATCACCGCGTCACACACCTGCTCGGAAGACCTTCGCATCCAGCTGAAGGCGCCCGACGGCAGCGTTTACTCGGTCAAGCCGACCGGGTTCTCGCCGTGCACGCAGTTCGGGACCCGCACGTATTCGGTGCCGGTGACGAACGAAGCGGCTTCGGGTACCTGGACTCTGGTGGTTTATGACGCATACTCGCAGGACACGGGTGTGCTGGGCAGCTGGACCATCACGGTCTAGCCGGTTACGGAGGTGGCGTGACGGCGGAGGAGGTCGGCGCGCGTCTGCGCAGGCTGCGTGCGGAACGCGGCCTGACGCAGCGAGCGCTGGCGGAACCGCACTACACGGCCGCCTATGTGTCCTCTGTGGAGACCGGAGCGCGCACGCCGTCCGGCGACGCGCTCCGGCACTTCGCCGAGCAGCTCGGTATCGAGGCCGACGAGCTGCTCGGCGGAACCTCCCCGCGTGACGTGGTCCGCCTCGACCTCGACCTGGCACTGGCCGCGGGCGACTTCCTCGACGGCGTCGACGCTTCGGTCCGCCTGCGCCGCATCGCCCGCCGCGCCGAGCGCATGGGCAGGCGCCGCCAAGCAGGCTTGGCCTGGCTGTGGCTGGCGCGGTTCTCCTCAGGTGACGCCCGCGCGAAGCTCGTCACGGCCGCCGAAAGCGCCTTCACCTCCGACGTGGCGCCGTACCGTGGGCTGGTGGTCCCGCTGCGCGCCACCGTGCTGGACGAGTGGGGCGAGCCGCACTACGCGATGCACCTGCTGCAGACCTGTCACGACGAGCTGATGCGTGACGGTTATCCGCATCCCTTGCTGCTGCTGACTTTGCGGGCCCATCTCGCCGAAGGCCATCTACGGCTGGGAAACCTGGCGCAGGCGGCACCGTTCGCCGACGACGCGCTGCGACTCGCCCGCGGCCGCGACGACGTGTTGTCGGAGCTCATCGCCTACCAGCTCGATCTGTGCCGGACGTTTCTGGCCGACGAGCACTTCACCGACGCCGCCACGGCGGTCGCGGTCGCCCATGACCTTCTCCACGAGCGCGCGCTGCGCCCGGCGATCGCCCGCTGTCTCCTGGTCCGCGCGCGAGTCCGCCCGGCGGGCGCGCTCGCCGACCTGCTCGCGGCGCGCGAGGCGACCGTTCCCGGCGACACTCGCGCGATCACGCTCGAACTCGCCGAGGTCAGCAGGCGGGAGGGCAGGCTGGACGAGGCGCTGGCCTTCCTGTCGGAGATCACGGTCGGCGACGACGATCCACTGGCGGCCGCGGTCCGCTACCAGCTCGGCGCGCTGGCGGTCTCGCGCGGCGACGCGTCATCGGCGGAAACCGAGCTGTCCCAGGCGATCGACCTCGCGACCAGGCTGGACGCGCGTGACGTGCTCGTCCGGTCACTCGACCACGCCGGCACGCTGCTGGCGTCGCAAGGACGCCTGGACGAAGCCGCCGACCTGCTCCGCGAAGGCCTGCTCAAACTAGGCGCGGAAAAGGACTCGTGAATCATGGGCTGATGAGTGATCTCGTGTCGCACCTGGAAGCCCGGCTAGGTCCCATGCGTGGGGGCTGGCGCGACGATGTCGACCCTGAAAGCGGCCTGCAGGTCGCCGGGTTCGGCCAGGACGTGCCGTTCGCCGGGGTGACGACGCTGGTCACGCTGGGCCTGTCGAACACGCACCTCGAAGGCGGGCATCAGGAATTGCTGATGCACCTGCCGGTCGGTATGGGCGACATGGGCCCGGCGCTGCTCGACTTCGCCCGCAAGCTGAAGGCGAGCGGCCGGGTGCTGCTGCGCGGCGAGTACGTCCGCCTCGGCGAAGGTTTCCTGGGCACCGGCGAGATGTCCGGGCTGCTCGCGTACAGCCCGGTGTACCTGCCTGATGGCTTCGGCACCTGCGACCTCGGGGACCGGACGATCATCATCGCGTGGCTGATCCCGATCACCCCGGCCGAGGAACGCTTTGTCGACACCCACGGCTGGCACGCGCTCGAAACCGCCTTCGCCACCGAGGACCCCGACCTCACCGACCCGAACCGGCCGACGGTCGCCGCCGCTCACTGACGTTTCCGCAGCTCAGGGCTCGTGAGCGGGATTGCCGGTTCTAACCGGTCATACCACTCACGAGCCCTTGAGGAAGGCCTTCAAGATCTGGGTGACCTGGCGGATCTCGCCCGCGCGCACGTTTTCCTGGCGGGTGTGCGCCAGTGTCGGGTCGCCGGGGCCGAAGTTCACCGCGGGCATCCCCATCGCCGCGAACCGGGCGACGTCGGTCCAGCCCAGCTTCGCCACGGCCTCGCCACCGGCGGCGGCGACCAGCTCGGCGGCCGCGGGAGCGCTCAGCCCGGGCAGCGCACCGGGCGAAAGGTCCACAACGGACACATCGAAGCCGTCGAAGACCTCGCGCAGGTGCTGCTCGGCCTGCTCGGGTGACCGGTCGGGCGCGAACCGGTGGTTGATCGTCAGCACCGCCTCGTCCGGCACGACGTTCCCGGCGACGCCGCCCGAGATCTTGGTCGCCTGCAAGCCCTCGCGATACGTGAGACCGTCGATGTCGACCACGCGTGCCTCGTAGGAAGCCAGGCGCCGCAACGGTTCCGCCAGCGCGTGGATGGCGTTCGAGCCCATCCACGCGCGCGCGGTGTGCGCACGCGCGCCGGTGGCGCGCAGGTCGATCCGCATGGTGCCCTGGCAGCCTGCCTCGATCACCGCGTTGGACGGCTCGCCGACGATCGCGAGGTCAGCCTGCAGCCACTCAGGCAGCTCGCGCTCGATACGGCCGAGGCCGTTCTTGGTCGCTTCGACCTCTTCGTTGTCGTAGAAGATGAAGGTCAGGTCGTGGCGTGGCTCCAGCACGGTCGCGGCGAGGTGCAGGAAGACCGCGTCGCCGCCCTTCATGTCGACGGTGCCGAGGCCGTGCAGGATCTCGTCGTCGCCCGAGCCCTCGCGGCGCAGCGGCAGGTTCTGGTTGACCGGCACCGTGTCCAGGTGCCCGGCGAAGATCACCCTCGACGGCTTGCCCAGCGAGGTGCGCGCGAGCACGGCGTCACCGTTGCGGACGACCTCGAGGTGCGGCGCCTGCTTGTCGAGCGCGGCCTGCACGACCTCGGCGATGCCCGCCTCCTGGCCGGACTCACTGAAGATGTCCACCAGCGTGGCGGTGATCTCGACGGGGTCGGCGTGCAGATCCAGCTCAGGCATGCCCCGCACGCTATCTGGTCACCGGACCGGGGCTACCGTGGCATGCGTGCGCAAGACCTTCGCCGTGATCGCCCTGCTGTTCATGCTGACCGCCTGTGGCCGGGAGGCCGGGCCGAAGCCGAAGGCGCCCGCGCCGGAACCGGGCCCCGACGCGCTGCCGACCAAGCTCACTGCGCTCAGCGTCGACCAGTGCTTCGTCGCGCCGAAGACCGAGGCGCCGAAGGGCTGTGAGAAGTACGTCACCGAGGTGGGCAACACCACCGCCACCGTCCGCAAGCGCGTCCCGGAGGCGGGACCGGCCGCGGACGCCGTCGACGCGGCCGTGAAGGTGTTCCGTACCAGCTCATGCAAGACCACGGCGGCGGCGGGCGGTGCTTGCACGCAGGCGCTGGTGGAAATGGCGAACGCGCTCGAGTCGGTGAAGACCACGGTGAACAAGCAGGCCACGACGGGTTAGCCTGTCCACCGTGAGCAACGCAGAAACGACCGGCGCACGCGGCGTCGGACTGGCCACCGTCACCCCCGACGGCACCGTGCTGGACACCTGGTTCCCGCAGCCCAAGCTGACCGAAACGGGCACCTCCGGCGTCGAGCGCCTGTCCGCCGAACAAGCCGCCGAGATACTCGGCGACGCGGCCGTCGCGCTGCTCGGCCCTGACACCGACCGTGGCGTCGAGGTCGTCGCGGTGCGCGTCACCATCGGCAGCCTCGCCGACGCGCCCGCCGACGCGCACGACGTCTACCTGCGCCTCCACCTGCTCTCGCACCGGCTGGTCCAGCCGCACGGGCAGAACCTGGACGGCATCTTCGGCCTGCTGGCCAACGTCGTCTGGACCAACCACGGCCCGTGCCCTGTCGAGGGCTTCGAGGCGACCCGCCTGCGCCTGCGCGCGCGTGGCCAGGTCACCGTCTACGGCGTCGACAAGTTCCCCCGCATGGTCGACTACGTCGTCCCCGCCGGCGTCCGCATCGGCGACGCCGACCGGGCCCGCCTCGGCGCGCACTTGGCGACCGGCACCACGGTCATGCACGAGGGCTTCGTCAACTTCAACGCCGGCACGCTCGGCGCCTCGATGGTCGAAGGCCGCATCTCGGCCGGTGTGGTCGTGGGCGACGGCACCGACGTCGGCGGCGGCGCGTCGATCATGGGCACGCTGTCCGGCGGTGGCAAGGAGACCATCTCGATCGGCGAGCGCTGCCTGATCGGCGCCAACGGCGGCATCGGCATCTCGCTCGGCGACGACTCGGTCGTCGAAGCGGGCCTGTACGTCACGGCGGGTACCAAGGTCCACGTCGACGGCAAGGTCGTGAAGGCCCGTGAGCTGTCCGGGATCTCGGGCGCGGTGTTCCGGCGCAACTCGGCCACCGGCGCGGTCGAGGTCGTGCCGCGCGGCGGCGTCGGCATCGAACTGAACGCGGCGCTGCACGCGAACTGAGCCTGTGTGAAGGGGTCCTTCACCAAGCCAGGCTTGGGGTATGACCCCATGAAGCAAATGATAACACTTGTGCGGGTGAATAGTTTTCCAAAAATTGTAGTTGTGTCCGGCGTAAATGTGGCCGCCAAAAAGCGGACCCGCCGCCTGCCCAAGACGACGACGCCTGCCGAACTCGGCCTCGGCGACCACCCGGCGAAACCCGGTCCTGGCGATCCACCCGTCGACCATCTCCGCGCCCAGCTCGACACCCAGATCCGCGAGCTGATCGCCCGCGAGCCCGGCACCCGCAGCGGCGCCGATCCCGAAGACCTGCACCAGATGCGCGTCGCGCTGCGCCGCATGCGGAGCACGTTGAAACTGTCCGGCGGACTGCTCGGCCCCGAAGCCGAGACCGTGCGAGCGGAACTCGGCTGGCTGGGCCAGTCGCTCGGTGAGGTCCGCGACTACGACGTCCTCATCGAGCACCTGCGCGAGGTCGTCGCCGAATTCGAAGCCCGCGACCAGCTGGCCGGACGCGAGCTCGTGTCGAAGTTCGTGGCCGAGCGCGGCGTCGCCAAGCGGAAGCTGACCCGACTGCTCGGCACGCCTCGCTACGCCGCCTTGCTGGTGAGCGCCGCCCGGCTGGTCACCGAACCCGCCGAGTTCACTGTGTCCGCTGTGTCTGATGTGGACGCACCGCACGCAGTGATCAGCCTCGATAAGCCCTACCGCAAGCTCGCGAAGGCCGTCGGCAAGCTCCCCCTCGATCCCCCCGACGACGACCTCCACGCGCTCCGCATCCACGGCAAACGTTTGCGCTACGCCGCCGAGCTGGCCCAGTCAGCCGCCAAGAAGAAGCAGGCGGCCAAGATCAAAGCGCTGATCAGCGCGACCAAGGACCTCCAGACCGTCCTCGGCGACCACCAGGACGCCGTGGTGGCGGCCGACCGCATGCGCGCCGCCCTCGACACCCTCACCCCCCAGGCCGGCTTCATCGCGGGCCGCATCGCCGAGCGCGAACTCACCCGCCGCACCGAGGCCCGCGCCGCCTGGCCCGCCGTCTGGGCCAAGGTCGACACCGCCGCGGCCCCGGTCGTCGCCCCCTGACCTCGGGAAAAAAATCCCAATGCGGCATTCGTCAGGTTTCCGCCTCCCAATGTGGCGTTCGTCAGCTCAGAGCTGACGAACGCCACATTGGGGGTTCCAGAGCTGACGAACGCCACATTGGGATTTTTTTAAGCGGCTAGACGCTGGTCACGGGGCCGACGTAGCCGTCGGGCCGGATCTGGAAGCGGCCGGTCCCATAGGCGGACAGGGCGTGCCCACCGAAGTCGGCGAACTCCTGGCCTCCGACCAGGGCGAGGCCAGGTGAGACCACCAGGTCGGTCCAGCCGGGGCCGCGGAAGAGGTCGAACAGGCGCACGCGCTTGCCGTTGGCGTCGGTCAGCGGGGCGTCGGGGGCGCGGTCACCCGAGGTCAGCGGACCGGGGGCCGGGCGGGAATCCGAGGCGAGGGGGCCGCCCCGGTAGCCGACGCCGAGCTGGTGCGTCGACTCGTCGCGCTTGAACGCGTCCGCCTCGCCGTCGACGTGCTTCTGGAGCAGGCCGGTCGACAGGCCGAGCACCTCGGCCGCGACGGCTCGGCGCTCGGCCTCGTAGCTGTCGAGCAGTTCGGGGGAACCGTCGGCCAGCTTCCAGCCGAGGTTGTAGGCGTCCTGGACGCCCGTGTTCAGGCCTTGGCCGCCGGTCGGCGGGTGGACGTGCGCCGCGTCGCCGGCGAGGAAGATCCGGCCGGCGCGGAACCTCGCGGCGAGCCGCACGTTCGGGCGCCAGACCGTCGACCAGGCCAGGTCGTGCATCCGCAGTGCGCGACCGGAGTGCTTGTCCAGCAACGCTTGCAGCCGCTCCAGCGACGGCTCCGCCTCTTCGAGCGGCGCGCCGAACTGGAAGTAGTCGCCGCCGGGCAACGGGGTGAGCGCGATCCCTTCGCGCATTGAGTCTCCGCTCGAGAACCAGTAGCCGTAGTCGTGGTCGAGGCCGTCGACCTTCACATCGCCGAGCAGCATTCGGATCGACTCGTCGGTCGTGCCCTCGAAGGCGATCCCCAGCGTCTTGCGCACGAAGCTGCGCCCGCCGTCCGCGCCGACGAGGTAGTCGACGTGGACGGTCTCCCCCGGCAGCACCACGTCGACACCGGCCGAGTCCTGCGAAAACCCGATGACCCCGGTGTTCAGCTCGACGCGCACACCGAACTCCGCGAGCCGCGCGCGCAGGATCGCCTCGGTGTCGTTCTGCGCCAGCACCCACGGGTTCGGGTACGGCAGATCCGGCGTCGGCTCCTTGAGCTCGCTCATCCGCGCGACCGCGACGAGCTCGCCGTGGGAATACGCCCGCATTTCGGACTGGTTGGCGCCCGCTTCGAGCACCGCGTCGAGCACGCCGAGGTCGTCGAAGACCTCCAGCGTGCGTGGCTGGATGCCGTCGCCGCGCGAGCCCGCGAGGTGCGCGGCGGCCTGGTCGACGATGCGGACGTCGACACCGCGCCTGGCCAGGTCGATGGCCAAGGTGAGCCCGGTCGGTCCACCACCCGCGATGAGCACCCTCATGACTGAATCTCCATTCACTGAACTGAGATTCAGTTTGACCACTGCTAGCGTCCCTTGTCAAGGAGGGGTGGATGAATCGCAAGGAGAAGGCCGCCGAAACCGAGCTGGCGCTCAAGGAAGCGGCCAAGCGGGTCTTCGCCGCGCGTGGCTACCTGAACACGAAGATCACGGACATCACCGCCGAAGCTGGCCGCGCGGCGGGATCGTTCTACAACCACTTCTCAAGCAAGGAAGAGCTACTAGAAGCCCTGCTCACAGACATGTTCGCGCAGGGCGACGAGTACGTCGCGGGCGATGACACGCACAGCCCCGACTTCACCGACCGCGCGGCGATCCGCTGGCATGTCGCGCAGCACTGGCACTTCTACCGCGAGCACCGCACGGAGCTGGTGGCACTACGCCAGGCGGCGCTGGTCAACGATGATTTCGCGCGACGACTGCAGCACCTCGTGACCGAGGGCAGCGATCATCTGCGCGACCATCTCGCCTACATCCCGCAGGCCGGCCTCACCCCGGCCGGGCCGTCGGACCTGCTGGTTTCCGCGATCGCGAGCCTGCTCGACCAGTTCGCCTACACCTGGCTCGCCGCGGGCGGCGACGGCTCCGGCCGCACACTCGACGACGACGAGGCCATCGACACCCTCACCAACCTGCTCCACCGAGGCTTGGCGGGCCAGGTGCCGTAGGCCCCCAATGCGTCTTTTGGTCCGCGGCAGGTGCCGAAAGACGCATTGGGGATATCGGGCGCCCTAGGAGGTCAGGCGTTCGGCGGCCGTGGCGATGCGCTCGTCGGTCGCGGTCAGCGCGATCCGCACGTGGTCACGCCCGGTCGGCCCGTAGAACGTGCCTGGCGCGGCGATGATGCCACGCTCGGCGAGCCACGAGATCGTCTTCCACGCGTCTTCGTCCCGAGTGGACCACAGGTACAGGCCTGCCTCGGAGTGGTCGACGCGGAAACCGCTGTCCTGCAACGCCTTCCGCAGCACCACGCGACGGCGTTCGTAACGCCCGCGCTGCTCGGCGAGCGCCTGGTCGTCGGTCAGCGCGGCGACCATGGCCTCCTGCACCGGCCGCGGCACGATCATCCCGGCGTGCTTGCGCACCTCGAGCAACCGCGCGACCAGCGCGGGGTCACCGGTGACGAACCCGGCGCGGTAGCTGGCCAGGTTCGCGGACTTCGACAGCGAGTGCACCGCGAGCAGCCCGTCCAACCGTCCACCGTGGACGGACGGGTGCAGCAGGGAAACAGGCTCGCTTTCCCAGCCGAGAGACAGGTAGCACTCGTCGGACACGACGATGACGCCGCGTTCCTGCGCCCATTCGACGACCTTGCGCAGATGCTCGACCCCGAGCACCCTGCCGGTCGGATTGGACGGCGAGTTCAGCCAGATCATCGCGGGCTTCTGCGGACCCAAAGCCACGAGACTGTCGGCGCGTAACAACGAAGCTCCCGCCAGCAGCGCACCGACCTCGTACGTCGGATACGCGACCTCGGGGATGACGACCAGGTCGCCCTGACCGAACCCGAGCAGCCTCGGCAGCCACGCGACAAGCTCCTTGGAGCCGATCGTGGGCAGCACGGCGTCGGCGGAGATGCCCTCGATGCCATGACGGCGCCGCAGCGCCTCGACCGCGGCCTCCCGCAGCGCGGGTGTGCCGTGCGTGGTCGGGTAGCCAGGGATCTCCGAGACCGAGGACAACGCGTCCTGGATGCTCCGCGGCACCGGATCGACGGGCGTGCCGACCGACAGGTCGACGAGCCCGCCGGGGTGGGCGCTCGCGGTGGCCTTGTACTCCGCGAGCGAATCCCACGGAAAATCAGGGAGAGAGATCATTCGCCCTGCGGGGGCAGCGCCTTGATGAAGGCGGGGTCGTGCGCGGTCTTGCCGACCTTGGACGCGCCACCCGGCGAGCCGAGCTCGTTGAAGAAGTCGACGTTCGCCTTGGTGTAGTCGGCCCACTGGTCGGGGACGTCGTCCTCGTAGTAGATGGCCTCGACCGGGCAGACCGGCTCGCAGGCACCGCAGTCGACGCACTCGTCGGGGTGGATGTAGAGCATCCGCTCGCCCTCATAGATGCAGTCGACGGGGCACTCGTCGATGCAAGCCTTGTCGAACACGTCGACGCAGGGCTCGGCGATCACGTAGGTCACGGGACACTCCTGCTTTTTCGTCTGGCCAAGTTCACATGCCGCGTCGGCGACATTACGCGGTCCCACCGGCCTTCGGCTGGTGAGGCCACCCTTATCCGACGCCGGGTTAACAGCGTTTACTCAGACTGCGGACGGCGCTTCCTGGTCGGCGCGACGCGGCTGTCACCGGTGACGATGAAACGAGGTTTGGGCTTGTCAGCCGCGTCCTCGTCCCCCTGCTTCGCACCGATCGCACGATTGAACCCGGCCGAGATCTCCTTGACCAGATCTTCGTTGTGCCGATCGTCCTTGCGCGCGATGCTCATCGGTTCCTCCCGAAGTCCTTGTCACAATCTAACCGTGAACGCTGCCGAAACGCTCGAAATCGCCTGTACTGCCGCCTGGGACCCGCTGATCAGCGAATCTCTCGGTGAGTGGCGGCTGCGCTGGGCCGGTGGTTTCACCGGCAGGGCCAACAGCGCGCTCGCCGTCGGCGACCCTGGCGTGCCGATCGCAGCGGCACTTCGCCGGGTCTGTGACTTCGCCCACTCCCATCGAATCGAGCCCCGCGTGCACGCGATCAAGGACGGCACGACCGAAGACGCGCTGGCCGCCGAGGGCTGGATACCGGACATCGAGTACGCGAACGGGCACGAGGTGACCGTCCTGACCGGGCCGCTCGGCGACGGCGATGCCACGCCGGTGCTGGACGAGCCGACTCCCGCCTGGTGGGAACTGACCACCGGCTCGGCCGACCCGTCCCCCGCGCAGCGGCACGTGCTCGCCACGGGCAAGGTCGGCTTCGGCGTGCTCGGCGACTTCGCGGCCGTGCGCGGCGCGGTCGCCGACGACATCCTGCTCGTCGGCAGGCTCGCCGTCCGGCCGGAGCACCGCCGCCGCGGCCACGCGGTCACGCTCATGAACGCGATCGGCGCGTGGGGAGCCCGCCACGGCGCGGCCCGGTGCGTGCTGCAGGTCTCGGTGACCAACGCCGCCGCGCTCGCGCTCTACGCGCGGCTGGGCTTCACGGAGCACCACCGCTACCGGTATTGGATACCCGCCTAGGATCGGTCCCGTGAAGGTTGTCGTAGTAGTAGGTGGAGTGGGCGGGGCTCGTTTCCTGCTGGGTCTCAAGGCCGCTGTTCCCGAAGCCGAGGTCACCGCGCTGGTCAACACCGGCGACGACGTGTGGATGCACGGCCTGCGGATCTGCCCTGACCTGGACACCTGCATGTACACGCTCGGCGGCGGTATCGACACCGCGCGCGGCTGGGGACACGCGGGCGAAACCTGGACGGTCAAAGAGGAACTGGCGGCGTACGGCGCCGAGCCGAGCTGGTTCGGCTTGGGCGACAAGGACATCGCGACGCACCTGATCCGCTCGCGGATGCTGCGTGCCGGTTATCCGCTGTCCGCGGTGACCGAGGCGCTGTGCGACCGCTGGAAGCCCGGTGTGCGGCTGCTGCCGATGTCCGACGACCGCGTCGAGACCCATGTCGTCATCGACGATCCCGAGAAGCCGGACCAGCAGAAGGCGATCCACTTCCAGGAATGGTGGGTGCGCTATCGCGCCGAGCCGGTCGCGCACTCGATCGTGCCGGTCGGCGCGGAAGAGGCGAAGCCGGGTCCCGGCGTGCTCGAGTCGATCGCCGAAGCCGACGCGGTGCTGTTCGCGCCGTCGAACCCGGTGGTCTCCGTCGGCACCGTGCTCGCGGTGCCCGGCGTGCGCGACGCGCTGCGCGAGACCAAGGCCGGTGTCGTCGGCGTTTCCCCGATCATCGCCGGGAAACCGTTGCGCGGCATGGCCGACGCCTGCTTGACCGCGATCGGCGTCGAGACCTCCGCCGAGGCGGTCGGCCGTCACTACGGCTCCCGCGAGGCCGAAGGCGTGCTCGACGGCTGGCTGGTCGCCGAGGGCGAGACCGTCGAGGTGCCCGGCGCCGAGGTGCGCGCGGTGCCGCTGCTGATGTCCGATGTGGACGCGACGGCCGCCATGGCGCGGGCCGCGCTCACGCTCGCTGGAGTCGAACTTGCCTGATCACGCTGCACCCAAGCTGGAGATCCTGCCGGTCGAAGGGCTGCCGGAGTTCCGCCCCGGCGACGACCTGACCGGCGCGATCGTGACCGCGGCGCGCTGGCTGCGCTCCGGCGACGTCGTGGTGGTCACCTCGAAGGTGGTGTCCAAAATCGAGGGACGGCTGATCACCGTGCCCACCGATCCCGACGCCAAGGAGGCCGCGCGGCGCAAGCTCGTCGACGAGGAGTCCGTGCGCGTCGTCGCGCAGTTCCGGCAGACGAAGATCACCGAAAACCGGCTCGGCATCGTGCAGGCCGCGTCCGGCGTCGACAACTCGAACGTGGCCGGCGGCGAGGTGGCGCTGCTGCCGTCCGACCCCGACGCGTCCGCGCTGGCGCTGCGCAACGGCCTGCGTGAGCGGCTCGGCGTCGAGGTCGCGGTGGTCATCACCGACACCATGGGCCGGGCCTGGCGGATCGGGCAGATCGACGCGGCCATCGGCGCGTCCGGCGTCCGCGTGCTGCACGCCTACGCCGGCGAGATCGACGGCCAGGGCAACGAGCTGGCGGTGACCGAGGTCGCCGTCGCCGACGAGCTGGCCGCGGCGGCCGACCTGGTCAAGGGCAAGCTCGGCGGCACGCCGGTCGCGGTGATCCGCGGCCTGCGGCTGGTCGACGACGGCTCGACCGCGCGCAACCTGATCAGGCCGGTCGAGGAGGACTTGTTCCGCCTCGGCACGAACGAGGCCATCGCGCAGGGCCGCCGCGAAGCCGTGCCGCTGCGGCGCTCGGTGCGGCAGTTCAGCGACGAGCCGGTCGACCCCGAAGTGCTGCGCCGCGCCGTCGCCGCCGGGCTGACCGCGCCCGCGCCGCATCACACGCGGCCGGTGCGGTTCGTATGGCTGCGCGGCGACGACGTCCGCACGAAGCTGCTGACCGCCATGCGTGAGTCGTGGCGCGCGGACCTGGTCGCCGACGGGTTCACCGACGAGCAGGTCGCCAAGCGGCTCAGCCGCGGCGACATCCTGTTCAACGCGCCGGAAGTGGTCGTCCCGTTCCTGGTGCCGGACGGCGCGCACGCGTATCCGGACGAGCGCAGGCTGGCCTGCGAGCGGACGATGTTCACCGTGGCGGGCGGCGCCGCCGTGCAGGGCCTGCTGGTCGCGCTGGCCGCGGAGGGGCTCGGTTCCTGCTGGATCGGGTCGACCATCTTCGCCGCGGACCTCGTGCGCGAGACGCTGGGGCTGGGCGACGACTGGGCGCCGCTGGGCGCGGTCGCGATCGGCCACCCGGCCACGCTTCCCGAGGCCAGGCCTGCCCGCCCGGCAGGCGAAGGGCTGCTGGAACTGTGACGCTGCACCAGGACGCGGTCTCCACTTTGGACAAGTGGCGGCCAACGCTGCCCAGCCAGGAATCGCTGCGCCAGGCGTTCCTCGGTTTCCTCGCCGCGCGCGAGGACGCGTGCGCGCGCTCGTGCGAAGCCGGTCACCTCACCGCGTCCGCGGTCGTGCTCGACGCGTCCGGCTCGCGCGTGCTGCTCACGCTGCACCCGAGGGTCGGCCGCTGGCTGCAGCTCGGCGGCCACTGCGAGCCGGAGGACGTCTCGCTGGCGGCCGCCGCGCTGCGCGAGGCCCGCGAGGAGTCCGGAATGGACGGACTCGTGCTCGATCCGGTGCCGGTGCACCTCGACGTGCACCCGATCACCTGCTCGCTCGGCGTGCCGACGCGGCATTTCGACGTGCGCTTCGCGATCCGCGCCCCCTCGGGTGCAAAACCGGTCCTCAGTGACGAATCGGACGATTTGCAATGGTGGCCCGTCACCGGTTTGCCTGACGGATCGGAGGATTTGACCGAACTGGTCCATTCGGCGGTCACCGCCGGTTAGGGTGACGACATCAGACAGAGGGGTACTTCGATGTCGTCGTTCATGGGGCCGTCTCCCGCGCGTGTGCGGGTCCACACCAGTGGCAGCGGTGACGGATCGGGATGGGTCGTCCTGGTCATACTGGGGCTGATCGTCCTGGGCGTCATCATCTACTTCGTGGTCAAGGTGAACCAGGAGAAGAAGAAGCAGGGCTTCCCCCAGCAGAGCTTCCCTCCGGCGAACCCGAACTTCCCGCAGCCACCCCCGCAGGCCGGTTTCCAGCAGCCGCAGCAAGGATTCCCGGCCCCGCAGCAGGGTTTCCCGCCACCGCAGCAAGGCTTCCCGCCCGCCGCCCAGCCCGGCTTCCCGCCGCCCCCGCAGCCCGCCT
Organism: Amycolatopsis sp. NPDC059657; assembly: GCF_042734395.1. Taxonomy (NCBI): domain Bacteria; kingdom Bacillati; phylum Actinomycetota; class Actinomycetes; order Pseudonocardiales; family Pseudonocardiaceae; genus Amycolatopsis; species Amycolatopsis sp. NPDC059657. The sequence continues at coordinate 99,615 of NZ_JBHWEB010000020.1, forward strand.
GGGGCCAGCCGCAGCCGCCGTCCGGCGGTTTCCAGCAGCCGGGCTTCCAGCAGCCCGCGTTCCCGCAGGGCCAGCAGCCGTACCCGCCACAGCCCGGCACGCAGCCGTACCCGAACCCCGGTCAGCAGGGCCCGCCGCCGCAGGGCTGGTGAACCCCATGACCGTCAGCGTGGACAACACCTCGCCGGTCCCGCCGTACGAGCAGGTCCGGTCCTCGCTCGCGCGGCAGATCAACGATCGGACGCTGCCCGTGGGCACGAAGCTGCCCACCGTGCGCAAGCTCGCGGCCGATCTCGGCATCGCGCCGAACACGATCGCCCGCGCCTACCGTGAGCTCGAAGAGGCCGGGCTCATCGAGACGCGGGGGCGGGCAGGCAGCTTCGTCGGGGCGTCCGGCGATGAGAGCAGGCAGCGTGCGCGGCAGGCGGCCGCCGACTATGCGAGCATCACCCACAAGCTCGGAATCGGCCAAGACGAGGCGCTCGCCATCGTCAGCGCCGCGCTGGAAGGCCTGTGATGATCCTCAGCCGGGTGACGGGAGCGGCATGATCGGGCTGATCGAACTGGTGATCCTGCTGCTGGTGCTCGCCGGCGGCGCGGTCGCGCTCGTACTGGTGCTCAAGAACAGCAACAAGCCGAAGTACCCGCCGCAGCAGTACCCCGGCCAGTATCCGCCGCAGGGCTATCCGCAACAGCCCGGCTATCCCCAACAGCCTGGGTATCCACAGCAGCAGTACCCGCCGCAGCAGCCGCCCGGTCCCCAGTACCCGCAGCAGCCGCCACCGCCGCCCCAGGGCTGGTAGTCACATCGCGCGGTAATCGCGCAGTTCGATGCGCGGACCACGTCGCGGCGCGGAGACGCCCGCGGCCATGAGGTACCGGACGGCGCGCTGACGTTGCGGCGCGTACGGGGCGAGTACGGCGTGCATGCCGCGGTCGTCGAGTTCGGTGCCGACCAGCGCGTGCCCGACCAGGCTCGGGATGTTGTAGTCGCCGAAGCTGACCGCGTCCGGGTCGCCCCAGGCGCGCTGTGCGACCTCGGCCGCCGTCCAGACGCCGATGCCCTGCACCTTGCGCAGCAGGGTTCTTCCTTCCACACCACGCAGTTCCGCGGCCCGTTCCAGTCCACTGGCGACCCGCGCGGCCCGGATCAGTGTGCCGCGCCTGGTGCTGTCGACGCCCGCCCGATGCCACTTCCAGTCCACAATGGAGAGAACAGCCTCGGGGCTGGGCGGGACCCGCAGGCCTGCCGGGCCAGGGCCGGGCGCCGGCTCACCGAACCAGCGGCACAGTTCCTTCCACGACCGGATGGCCTCTTTGCCTGCGACCTTCTGCTCCAGGATGGCGAGCACCAGGCTGTCCCAGACCTGCCCGGTCGAGCCGAGCCGCAGTCCTGGCATGCCGCGCCGTGCCTGCGCGATGACGTCGTGATGCGCGACGAAATCACGCGGATCGTCGTCGGCGCCCAGCAACGCGGGCACGCCGTCGAGCAGGCGATCCGCGCCGGGGCCCCAAGCCGCGGCCTCGATCTCGCCGTCGGCATGCCGGTGCAGCGCGAGCGTGCTGCCGCCGTCGGGGGTGTTCGTCGCGTACCACCAGGTGCCTGCGGCGTCGCGAACCAGATTCGGCGAGGAGGCGCCCCGGCGCAGCGGCGCCAGCACCCTCGCCAGGTCCAGTTCGAACGACGGCCGCCAGCGCATGGCTACGCGTCGCTCGAAAAGCGGACGGATCCGTCCGGCAGCTCGAATCCCGGCCACACGCGGGCGCCGTCGAGCAGTTCGCACCCGGCGCCGACCGAGGCGCCGTCACCCAGCACGACGCCACGCAGCACCGCGCCGGCGCCGACCTTGGCACCCGCACCCAGCACCGACCGCTCGACGACAGCGCCGTCCGCGATCGACGCGCCCTCGAAGAGCACCGACCCGGACACCCGCGCACCCGCGCCGACGACGGCGCCGGCGCCGATCGTCGAGCCGCCGGTGAGCACGGCGTCGTCGGCCACCTTGGCGCCGTCGATCAGCAGCGCCTCACCGGCCGGGCCGGGCAGCGCCGACGTCGGCGCGAGGCCGCGCACGAGGTCGGACGAGCCGAGCACGAACGCCTCGGGAGTGCCTACGTCCAGCCAATACGACGAGTCGACGAACCCGTGCACGTGCGCGCCGGAAGCCAGCAGCTGCGGGAAAGTCTCGCGCTCCACCGAAACCGGTCGCCCGACCGGAATGGACTCGATCACCGAGCGCCGGAACACGTAGCACCCGGCGTTGATCTGGTCGGTCGGCGGATTCGGCGTCTTCTCCAGGAACTCCAGCACCCGCCCGGCTTCGTCCGTGGGCACCGAGCCGAACCGGCTGGGGTCGTCGACCCGTTGCAGGTGCAACGTGACGTCAGCGCCCGACTCACGGTGCGTGCCGACCAGCGCGCCGAGATCGGCGCCGGACAGGATGTCGCCGTTGAAGATGACCGCGTCATCGGCGCGCAGGCGGTCGTAGACGTTGCGGATGGCGCCCGCGGTGTCCAGCGGCACGTCCTCGACCACGTACTCGATCTCGAGGCCCAGCGCGGAGCCGTCGCCGAAGTAGTCCTGGAACACCTCGGCCCGGTAGGACGTGCCGAGCACCACATGGGTGATACCGGCGGCCTTGATCCGGGAAAGGAGGTGGGACAGGAACGGCGTGCCCGCCGTCGGCAGCATCGGCTTCGGCGCCGACAAGGTCAGCGGCCGCAGCCGGGTTCCCTTGCCACCGACCAGCACGACCGCATCGACACCCAACTCGGACAACCGTTCCTCCTTTATCACGCCCCACTCGGCGACAAGCCGCGGGAAACACTGACGGCGGACGCTCCGAGGGCCTACCCTAGATTGCACACAGGCGGCTCTCTTCCCAGAGGGCCTCGGGTCGAGTCGGGAGGCCAAGGGGATGGACCCCCGCGATCGTGCGGACGCCCTGCTGGCGCGTGCGCGCGCTCGGGGAGCATTCGTCGTCACGCCGGACAACGCGACGTCGCCGATGGACTCCTCCAACACCCAGCAGATCCCGAGATCCGTGGTCAGCGAGATCGACCGCGCGGACGACCCGGACACCACCACGCAGCTGCCCGCGTCGATGATCGAGGACAACGATCACCACCTGGCCAGGCAGCAGCCCACCAAGCGCCTCGAGGTCGAGCGGCGCCCGCAGGCCACGGCCCCGCTGGCCAAGCCCGCGCCCCGCACCAAGCCGATGACGGTCCCGCTCCCGGCAGCCCGCCGCCCGGAACCGGCCCAGGAGCCGCACGAGGAGCAGGTCACCGGCCTGATCCCGACCACGACCCAGACGACCGGCGTCTCAGACCTCTCACGCCGCCTCGACGGCATCTAGGACTCGTGAGTGGTATGGCCGGTTCTAACCGGCCATACCACTCACGACTCTTTGCGGGTCGCGACTTTCAGGCGCAGCTTCAGGCCGGCCTTGATGACCGCGAGCACCGGCTTCCAGAGCAGGCCCTGGTGCCGGTCCGCGAGGTACCGGTAGGCGCTGACATGGTGCGCGGCCAGCATCTTCGCCGAAGCCTGCTTGGTCGCGTGCCCGCCGATGTGCATCACGCTGGACGACGGCGCGTAGACGTTCAGCCAGCCCTTGCGCGCCAGCCGATCGCCGAGGTCGACGTCCTCGAAGTACATGAAGTAGCGGGTGTCGAACCCGTTCACCGACTCGAACGCCTCACGCCGGAACAGCTGGCACGACCCGGAAAGCCAGCCCGCGGTCCGCTCGGTCGGCGCGGCGTTCTCCTGGCGGTACTCCCGCGTCCACGGGTTCCCCGGCCAGATCTTGCCGAACACGGCGTGCCCGATCCCTCGTCCGAGTGACGGCAGCAGCCGCGCCGACGGGTAGACGGTGCCATCCTGGTCGTGGATCAGCGGCCCGAACGCGCCGCCCCTCGGCCACCGCTGCGCGACCTCGACCAGCGCGTCGAGCGACCCCGGCTCCCACTCCAGGTCCGGGTTCACCACGGCCACCCAGCCGAAACTGTCGTCCAGCGCGGCGATCCCGCGGTTGGCGGCCGTGCCGTACCCGAGGTTCTCGCCGAGGCTGAGCAGCTTGACGTTCTCCCGCTGCCCGGCCTTCTCCGGCGCGCCATCGGTCGACGCGTTGTCCGCGACCACGACCTGCACGTCACGGTCGGTCGCCTTTTCGAGCGTGTCCAGGAACCGCTCGAGCGTCTCGCCGGGGAAGTACGTAACGGTCACGACGGCGAGCCGGTCACCATAGCGGGAATCCTCAGTCACCCGGCCATTGTCCACCGGTCACGCTCCGGCACGGGACTCACCCCATCGAGCTGAGCACGAATGCCACGGTCACATGACTACTCTGCGTCAACACCCGAACGCGGACTGTCGGACCCCTCGGCGAAAATGATCAGGTGCCAGTCCATGGATTCATCGACGAGTCGGTCCGCGATCGGCAGTACCTGCTGTGCGTGACCGTGGTCGAGCCAGTGTGCACCGAAAGCGGAAGAACTGGGACGCCAACGTTGCCTGGATCGCGCGGTGACCGAACTGATCGGTCTCGGCGCCCATCGACTGGTACTCGATACGAGAGCCGATCGAGACGCCCACGACCGCCGCACTCTGAGACAGGCCCTCGGCACGCGACCATCAAAGACCGCTCTGACCTACGAGCACCTTGATTCCAAGTCCGAGCCGCTGCTGTGGCTGTCGGACGCGATCGGCTGATGCTACGGCGCCGGCAACGATTGGCGACGCCGGGCAGCGCCGCTCATCTCGGCCGTTTTCCAGCTGTGAAAGCGAAAAGCCCGCAAGACGACCGTCCGGTCGCGTCACGGGCTTTCATACTCGGCTCCACAGGAGCCTCGCACCACCCACTGTACCAAATCTCCCCACCACCCCACCTCAACCCAATCGGCTGAGATGCCGCCCCCAAGCCTTCTCGTAAGCCTCGCGATGCCGTTCCGCCGAGGTCGCCCACGAGAACTCCTTCGCACGCAGCTGCGCCGCCTCCGCGAGCACGGCGCGCCGGGACGGGTCGTCGAGCAGTTCCGAGATCGCGGCCGCGACGTCGCCTGCGCCGACACCGCAGTACGCGACCGCGTCACCGCCGACCTCGGGCAGTGAAAGCCGCCGGGTGGTGAGCACGCAGGCTCCGCAGGCCATCGCCTCCAGCACCGGTAGGCCGAAACCCTCGCCAAGGCTCGGGTACGCCACCAGCTCGGCGCCGCCGAGGAATCCGGCCAAAGTCCCGAACGGCAGGTAACCGGCACGAATCACCCGGAACCGGTGCGGCACCGCGTCCAAAGCCTTCTCGACCTGGGAGTCCCAGCCCGGCTGCCCGGCCAGGACCAGCGCGGGCGGTGACGGGCGCGAAGCGACCGCGCGGGCGAAGCCGCGGATCAAGGCGGGCACGTTCTTCCGGGGCTCCAGAGCGCCCAGGAACGCCACGTAAGGGGTCGAGCCCAGGCCGACGGCGGCGCGGGCCGCGGCGACCTCGTCCGGGGATGGCGGATGGAAGCGTTCGACGTCGACGCCGTGCTGGATGATCTCGAGACCCGAGACGCGCGTGACCTTCGCCAGCTCCTCGGCCGTCGCGACGCTGGGCACGATGCAGAGCGAGGCGCGGCGCAGGGCCGTCGAGGTCCAGGCCCGGAAGAAGCGGGCCTTGACCGAGGAATGGAGCACCGCGTCGGTGAAGAAGGTGGCGTCGTGCAGGGTGACGACGGAGGCGACCGGGTTGGCCAGCGGGAGCGTGTAATGCGGCGAGTGCACGACGTCGACGCCGAGACGGCGGATCAGGCGCGGGAGCGTCGTCTGCTCCCAGGTGAGCCTGGCGGTGCGGGTCGAGGTGGCCTGCGAGGCGGGCACGATGCGCGTGTTCGGCGCGAGCTGGTCGTAAAGGTCCAGGTCGCGGGGCTGGCAGACGACGGTGAGCCGGGCGCCGTCCGCGTCGAGGGCGGCCACCAGCGAATCCACGTAACGACCGACGCCACCCCGGTCCGCGGGGACTGCGGTCGCATCGATCAGGATGCGGGGTTCGTGCGGCACATCAGCAGAGTACGACCGATCATCGGCAGCCAACTCAAGAACCATGAATCTGGTGGACGTCCCACACCGCGAGAGCGGCACGCTCCCAGGAGAACTCGTCAGCCCGTTTCTGCCCGCGCACGCACATCTCCCTGGCCAGCCATGGCGTCTCCAGCACCTCTGCCAGCGCGAACGCCAGCGCGGCGGCGTCACCTCTCGGCGTGACGCGACCGGCGCCGCCCGCGACCTCGACCAGCGCCGGTGCGTCGGAATGGACCACCGGGACGCCTGCGGCCATCGCCTCCAGCAGCGGGAGGCCGAACCCCTCGGCGAGGCTCGGCACGGCAAGCGCGCTCGCTCGCCACAGCACTTCGCCCAGCTCGGCGTCGGAAAGCTTGCCGAGCACCCGGAGCTTGACGCCGCGGTCGGCGGCCAGGCGTTCGGGGTCGACGCCGCCCCAGCCCTGCTGCCCGGCGAGCAGCAGCGGAGGCGCGTCGAACCGGCTCATCGCCTCGATCAGGACGTCGATGCCCTTGCGCGGCTCGATGGTGCCGACGGCCAGTACGTACCGCTTCGGCAGGTCCATCCCGGTCGCCAGCGGCCACTCGGTCACGCCGTGCCCGGCGACCCGCACCGGAGCGTCCAGTGAGACGCGGGCCGCCAGGTCGCGCGCGACCGCCTGGGTGGGGACGACCAGCGCCGACGCCCGGCGCGCGGCCCGCGCGATCATCGCCTGATGCCAGGCCACCCCGCGCGGGGTCAGCGTCTCGGGATGGGTCCACGGCACCGTGTCGTGCACGGTCACCGAAAGCGTCCGGCCACGCTTGGCGCGGGCGGGCGCGAGTGGTGTCGGAGCGTGCACGGCGTCACCCCGCCACCAGGGGATGCCCAGCTGCCAGGCGCCGATCAGCGCACGCGGCGGCAACGCCAGCCGGTGCGGCCCGTCGACGCCGTCGACCCGCGCGGCGCTGACGTCCTGGTGCCGCGCGACCACGCTCGACACCGACCAGCCCGGCGGCGCGGTCTCGGCCAGCGCCCGCAGCAGCTCACGCGTGTAGCGCCCGGTGCCACCTGGCACGGGTGCGAGCAGCTGCTCCGCGATGACGACGAGTTCGGGCACGCCCGTATTGTGCTCGGCGTGGGAAGTCCCGAGGTGAGCACTGTCGTGATCGTCACCTGGCGCGGGCTCGGCCACCTCACGGCCTGCCTCGACGCGGTGGCGGCGCAAGATCGTCCACATAGGACACTGGTGATCGACAACGGCTCGTCCGACGGCACCGCGCGGCTGCTCGCCGAGCACCCGTCGAAGCCGCGGATACTACGACTGAGCAGCAACAAAGGCTACGCGGGCGCATTGGCAGCCGCGCTATCCATTGTGGACACGCCGTTCATGGCCTGGCTGAACGACGACGCCGAACCGGCGCCAGGCTGGCTCGGCGCACTCGAAGACGCACTCGCGAACGCACCGGAAGCCGCCGCCGCGGGCTCACTCCTGGAGCGCTCGGACGGCTCGCCGCAGTCGCTCGGCGTCCGGCTCACCGCCGACGGCCACGGCGCGGACCTCACCGAACCGGCGAAGGACGTTTTCGGCTTCTGCGGCGGAGCCGTCCTGCTCCGCACGGACGTGCTGCGCGAGATCGGCGGCGTCCCCGCCGAGTTCTTCTGCTACTACGAAGACACCGACACGGCGTGGCGCCTGCGCCTCGCGGGCTGGGACATCCGGCAGGTCGCCGAGGCCAGGGTCAAGCACCTCCACGGCGCGAGCACCGCGCCCGGTTCGCCCCTGTTCCACCTCTGGAACGAGCGAAACCGCCTGCTCATGCTGCTGCGCTGCGCCCCGGCGAGCGTCGCCGTCCGGCAGCTCGTGAAGTTTGCCGCACTCACCGCCGTGCTCCCGTTCCGAGGGGAACCCGAGGCGCCGAACTTCCGTCTCACGCTCCGCCTGAGAGTCCTCGCGGCGATCTTGACGAGGCTGCCCGCGACGCTGCGTGCCCGGCGCGTCATTGCGACCGGTGCAACACTCGACCGAGGCGAGGTTTGGGACGCCTGGGCAGGCGGTTAACCTCTCTAACACCGGCAGAAGGAGCAGGCTTTGGCGCAGGGGGAGACACAGCCATTGGTCTCGGTGATCGTGGTGAACTACCGCGGCGCCGAGGACACCTTGACCTGCCTGCGTGCGCTCAGCACCGAGCCGGACTACCCGCGCCTCGAGCTCATCTGCGTGGACAACACCCCCGGCAGCGACGAGGCCGACCGCATCCGTGCGGCATTCCCGCAGGTCAAGGTGATCGACTCGGCGGAGAACCTCGGGTTCGCCGGTGGCTGCAACCTCGGCGCGAAGCACGCCGAAGGCAGCGTCCTCGCCTTCCTCAACAACGACGCCAGGCCCGCGCCCGGCTGGGTCGGCGCGGCCGTGGCCGAGCTGCGCGCGCAGCCGACGGTCGGCGCGGTCGCGAGCAAGGTGCTCGACTGGGACGGAACCGGCACCGATTTCGTCGACGGCGGCCTGACCTGGTTCGGCATGGGCTACAAGCGCCACGCCGGGAGCCCACTCGCGGACGTGCCCGCCGCCGAGCACGAGGTGGCCAAGGACGTCCTGTTCGCCACCGGCTCGGCGATGTTCGTCCGCGCCGGTGTGTTCGCCGAACTCGGCGGGTTCGACGAGCGGTTCTTCATGTTCTACGAGGACGTCGACTTCGGCTGGCGGCTGAACCTGCGCGGCTGGCGTGTCCGGTACGTGCCGGAGTCGCTGACCTACCACCGGCACCACGCGACGATGTCCACTGTGGATGCGCCGGACTCCGGCCGTGAGACCTTCCTGCTGGAGCGCAACGCTTTGGCGGCGCTCTACAAGAACCTCTCCGACGAGACACTCGCGAAGGTGCTGCCGGCCGCGCTTGCACTCGCCGTGCGCCGGGCGACCGCACGCGGCGACCTCGACGCGACCCAGCTGGATCTCCAAAAAGGACACCCGCTCGAAACCGATCCGGTGGCGATCCCGCGCACCACGCTCGCGGGCATGCTGGCGATCGACCAGTTCGTCGAGCTGCTGCCTTCGCTGGCCGAGTCACGCGCGGTCGAGCAGGCCGCCCGTGTCCGCACCGACGCCGACCTGATTCCCTTGCTGCGCAAGGCTTTGGAGCCTGCGTACCCGCTGCCGCGGTACCTGGCGGCGCACGAGATCCTGGTCGAGGTGTTCGGCATCGAAGGCGTTTTCGGCGAGCGTCGCAAGGTGCTCGTCATCACCGGCGACGCGCTCACCGAGCGGATGGCGGGCCCGGCGATCCGCGCCTGGAACATCGCGGCCGCACTCGGCGCCGAGCACGACGTCCACCTGGTCACCACGAACCCGCTGGTATCACCCCCGCCCTCGCCGTTCCGGGTGAGCGGGGCCAAGCGCACCGAACTGACCGCACCCATCGAGTGGGCCGACATCGTGATCCTGCAGGGTCACGTGCTCGAACTCGCGCCGACGCTGAAGAAGCGGCACTCGGCCAAGATCGTGGTCGCCGACCTGTACGACCCGATGCACCTGGAGCTGCTCGAACAGGGCAAGGGCGTCGCCGACGACAAGCGCGCGCTCGACCTGATCGGCGTCACCAAGGTGCTCGACGCGCAACTCGAGCGCGGTGACTTCTTCCTCTGCGCGTCCGAGCGCCAGCGGCACTTCTGGCTCGGCCACCTCGCCGCGATGGGCAGGCTTTCGCCGCGCCTGTACGACGCGGACCCGACCACGCAGTCGCTGCTCGCGGTCGTCCCTTTCGGACTGTCTCCCGAAGCCCCTGTCCGTACCGGCCCCGGCCTGCGCGCGACCGTCGACGGCATCTCCGAGACCGACCACGTGGTGCTGTGGGCAGGCGGTGTCTACAGCTGGTTCGACCCGCTGACACTGATCCGCGCGATGGAAAAGCTGCGGCAGCGGCGCGGTGACGTGCGGCTCGTGTTCCTCGGGATGAAGCACCCGAACCCCGAAGTGGCCGAAATGGACATCGGCGCGCGCACCATCGCGCTCTCGGATTCACTGGGCCTGACCGGGAAACACGTCTTCTTCAACGAGCACTGGGTGCCCTTCGAAGAACGCCAGAACTGGCTGCTCGACGCCGACTGCGGGGTCACCACGCATTTCGAGCACGTCGAGACCACCTTCGCCTTCCGCACCAGGGTGCTCGACTACCTGTGGGCAGGGCTGCCGATCATCACGACCGACGGCGACGCGTTCGCCGACCTCGTCCGCGAGGAGCGGCTCGGCGTGGTCGTGCCGGCCGAGGATGTCGACGCGCTCGCGGACGCGCTGGAACTTTCCTTGTACGACACCGAGTTCGCCAAGGGCTGCGTCGAGCGGATCGGCGAGGTGGCCCAGCGCTACGCCTGGCCGACCGCGCTGAAACCGCTCGTCGAGTTCTGCCGCGACCCGCGTCCCGCCGCCGACCGGCTGCCGGGTTCGGCCGATCTGGTCACCACAGAACCGTTACGCGGCAAGGAGTTCTTACGCCGTGACGTCGAGTTGATCAAGGAGTACCTCGCCGACGGCGGCCCCAAGGAGCTCGTCCGCCGGGTCGGCGGCCGGGTGCTCAAGGTCGCGAAGCAGAGGATGCGCCGTGGCTGACCGGCCGTTGCGCGTGCTGCTGGACGGCACCCCACTGCTCGGCGCCCGCACCGGGATCGGCCGATACACCGCGTCGCTCGCCGAGGAACTCGCCTCTTCATCCGAAGTGGACATTCGTGCGGTCGCGTTCACCTTGCGCGGCTGGCGGAAACTGCGCCACGCGCTTCCGCACGGCACCCAGGCGCGCGGTTTCCCCGTCGCCGCACGACTGCTGCGCAAGGCTTGGGTGCGGTCCCAGTTCCCGCCGATCGAACTGTTCGCGGGCGTGACGGATGTCGTGCACGGCACCAATTTCGTGCTGCCCGGCCGACTACGCGCGGCAGGCGTGCTGACCATTCACGACCTCGCGTTCCTGGATGTACCCGGCGAACTCGCGCCCAGCGACCAGGAACTGCCCGAACTCGTCCGCCGCGGTGCGAAGAGCGCGGACATCATCTGCACGCCGACCGCGGCCGTCGCCGACCTCGTCGCGGAACGACTCGACGTCGACCGCGGCAAGATCGAGGTCACCCCGCTCGGTGTCGACCCGGCCTGGTTCACGGCGCGCCCGCCGAGCGACGAGCGCCGCGAACGGCTGAAGCTGCCCAAGGAGTACCTGCTCTTCGTCGGCGCTTCCGGGCCGCGCAAGGGCTTGGACTGGCTGCACCGCGCCCACGACGCCGACCCCGAGCTGCCACACCTGGTCTTCGTCGGCCCAGGCCCGTTCCCGCTGACCGACCGGTCGACCCACCTCGGGTATCTGTCCGAAGTGGACTTACGCGCGGTGGTCGCCGGCGCGTCCGCGCTCGTGCTGCCGTCCAGGGACGAGGGCTTCGGCCTGCCGATCCTCGAGGCGATGGCCTGCGACGTGCCGGTCGTCTGCACGGACATCCCGGTGCTGCGCGAGGTCTCCGGCGACTGCGCGGGCCTGGTCCCCTACGACGACGTCGACGCGCTCGCCGAGGCGCTGCGCACGGCCGTGTCCGACCCGCACGCGGTGACGACCTCGGCGGCCAGGCGCACGCACGCGGCCGGGTTCACCTGGCGGCACACGGCCGAGCGGACGATCAAGGCCTACCGGCGGGCCGCCAATCGATAATGGGCGCTCCCATCGAAACGGGAACGCCCATTACCTACCCCCAGGTAACCGCCGTCGGCGGCTATCCGAAGTCTCGCTTCAGGCCTGTCTCGGCGCCATCTTTTCGATAAACTTGAAAACGAGGGCGGCGATTCACGAAGGGCACGAGATGCGTGGCTTCAGCGAGCTGGACCTCGGTCCGGTCGAGTCGCTCGGCGTGTCCGTGGTCAGCCAGCCCGGCGCCACCCTGCTCTCCCTCACCGCCGACGCGCTCGGCGGCCGCCCACAGGGCATACCCGCCGACTGGCGCGCGCACATCAGGGCGAACGCGCCGCGCGACAGCGTCGACGTGCTCCGCCCGTTGTTCGCGCCGGACCATTCGGGCGTCCCGTACTGCCTGACCCCGGACACCACGGCCCGCTCGGTACCGGACATCGCCACCTACCTCGAGCAGGTCGCCGACCTGTCCCCCGACATCCTCCTCGACGACCTGACCAGCGATTTCGACGGCACCGTTCCCCCACAGTGGCGCCCGGTGGTCGACCATCCCCGCCGTTGGATCGCCTCCTACGTCCGCGTGCTGCAGGCGGTCTGGACGGCCTTCGCCCCCATCTGGCAGCGCGCAGATCCCCTGCTCAAACGCGAGACGGAACGCGTCGGCACCGCGGTCGTCGGCGGCACACTGGACGTACTGCTGGCCGGCATCAACGCGCGCTACCGCTTCGAAGGCACGAGCCTGTACGTACCCGACGTCGACCCCGAGAAGTTCTCGCTGAACGGCCGCCGTCTGCTGCTCATCCCGGTGATCTCCGGCAGCAGCGCGTCGATCTTCAGCTTCGAGCAGCCCGACGTCGCATGGATCGGCTATCCCATGCCGGGCATGGGCCTGCTCTGGGAAAGCCGGAAACCACCCGCCACGGGCGACCCGCTGGCACTGGTCGTCGGCGAGATGCGCGCGCTGATCCTGCGCCACGTCGGCCGCCCGGCCACCATGGGCGAGATCGCCGGGGTGCTCAACTGCAGCGCGAGCACCGCGACCTATCACTGCGGTCAGCTGGAAATGGCCGGCCTGATCATCCGTGAACGCCACGGCCGCCACGTCCGCCTCCGGCGCACCGAACGCGGCGACTCCCTCATCGACATCCTCAACTGAAGAGGTCGTGAGCGTTGGGGGGGGGGGTTAACCCCCCCCCCCCAAACACACCCCAGTGGTATGGGGGGAGGGGGACCCCCCCGCGGCCCCCCCGCCGGACGCCCGGGGAAAAAA